>CALPWM020000017.1 GCA_943327275.2 Chitinophaga pinensis | reverse complement strand
GCCCTTGGACCATTTTTTACATTGACGGCGATAACGGTATCTCTTTTTTGATCGCATTTATCAATATCATCAGCAAAATAAGTCACTGGAATCTTGAACTGCCCGGTGGTTGAAAATTTCAGGTATTGGCCATAGGTATAAGTATAATAGTTCCTTCCAAATATTTTGGTTACAGCCACCGGAACCGGAGCATTCACTGTGGAGTCTTTGGTGATGTTGAGCTCTGGCACTGCGCTCAGCCTCCACCTGATGGAACTGAGTTTATAGGCCACCCTGATGCTGGGATTGAACTCCGTACCCGAACAGGTTGAAGAGTCAGCAACAGCCTGGTTGCTGTAACGGTTCTTGATGCTGGTATAGGCATCCAGGTTGTTGAGCAGCGTTCCGGCATTGTATCCATAGCTTTCAAACAACCCTATGCCATAGACCGTTGCATTGAAACTTGAATCTGAACTGACCGTATTTTGTGCGGCTGGTCCTACTATCCTGCCCACAGCAACAGAGTAGCCTGGCAGGTTGGGATGGGGAATGATGTTCTCCGGCGGTATGGCAGCCCCATTCAGCTTTAATGAAGTCAGGCCTGCTGTAGGAATATAAATGCTCAGGTACACATAATCGATAAAAGACTTGCGGGTGGTATAAAACAAAACAGATTTCTGCCCCTGTTCAATCGGGCTCAGGTAAATCATTTCCGGATCTCCATAGCTGACAATGTTCATGGTCGCACACTCATTGGCATTGGGGGTGTACTGGGCAACCATGATCGGCTTGTCAGCCTCGATATAATCTCCCGTCTTGCTGTTGAATTCATAATAGAAATTCTTGACAAGACCTGTCATGACCACGCCATTGCGCTTGACCACCGTGGTTGGATCCAGCACACAGACCCGATAAAAATTCATGAAAGGCGCTTTTACATCCGTCTGTGTATTGTTGATCATGTGATAGGTGAGGTAACGGGTGCCCCAAGCCTGGGAGGGAAAGATTTGCTGACCCATGTATTCTCCCCCATCGCCCCGGCAAAGCCTGATGCCGCCGGAACCTGAAAAAAGTGCTATGGGATGACAGGTTCCGTCGCCTCCGGGCACAGAAACCACCTTGCTACCTGTCATGTCCTTGCTGGCCTGGTACAACAAGGAGCCCGAACCCAACTTTCCCATCACACTATACATCTCTCCTTTGTTGAGTGTAACGGTATAGGATTGACCAGGAAGCCAACCGAGGCGTGTGGTATCTGAGGGGGTGATCACAATTTTGGTGCTGTCTTCCGGAGCAACCACAAAGAACCAGGAATACCATTCAGGACCATTTTGGACGGTTGTGCTGTAACTACCCGGAGGGTTTGAGCCAGACTGTGTCTGAGTATAGTTGACAGAATAATACGTATACCCATAGGTTTCGACAGGCATCAGCATGGTAGCCCCGGATACCATGGTATTGTATTGGTGCGCGTATACCGCTACGGGCACATCGCTTTTTATCTGGATACCTTTCTTGAACAGCCCTTCCCCTGTAATTCTGGCATCATCCGACCCTGATTTGGGGACAATGACCGAAAAATCCACCGTATTGGCAGGAATGGCAAAAGTTCTGGTCCAGCCGGTACTGTTGATAGAAACAGTAACATTGGCCGGCTGAGATGCACTGATATAGAGTTGCAGCTCCTGCCCATTTGCAGGTGTTTCGTTGCTGAAACTGTAATTAAAGCCATAACCCAACCAAAATTCCCTTCCCCAATTCGATTTGTCTTGTGCTGCAAGGGTATTGCAAACAAAAAGCAAAAGGATTAGAAAATAGTGCCTGGTTCTGCGCATAGGCGACAAATTTAAGCAATCAGGGGTGGGTTTTCTTAATAATTTGTGAAAAAGGGGAATTTTACTAACTTAGTCGCCTCACTGGAAATAACCATTTTACAACCAAAATTGACCAACATGATAAACCGACACTCCGCAAGGATGTTCCATCTCTTTTTCGCACTCTGTGCGATCCTTGTATCAACCTTCACTTCTGCGCAAGGTACTTACGATACCAACAAATGGCGATTCAGCAACCCCAAGCCATTTGGATTCACCATTATTGACGTAGAATTCATGGATGAAAACAATATCCTTGGTGTTGGTTCAGACGGGGGCATCGCCAGGTCTGCAGATGGTGGCAAAACCTGGACCTATGGTGCTTTTACCTATCCAACAGCAGCAGGCCCTGTAACAAGGCCTTCTTTCAATGACCTCCATGCAGTCAATTCAACCCTGGCTTATGCAGTTGGATCAGGTGGTGCAATGATCAAAACAACCGATGGCGGAAAGACCTGGAACCTGGTGAGAACACCATTGTTCAACAAAGGAAGAAACATCAATGCCGTTTGGTTTGTCAACAAGGATACAGGATACATTGGTGGTCAGCACAATACCCCAGATTCTTTGCCAAAATTGTATTTCACCAGAAATGGTGGCAATACCTGGGACTCCATGGCAGCCCCCATGGGTGGCAAATCAAGGATTGGCTATGTAAATAATCCCAGCCTTGCACCCATCATCGTCGATGTTACCGCCAAAGACAAGGAAATTTTTGCGATTCAGTTTGTGAATGACAGGATTGGTTATGTTTCAGGTACTGGCTTGAGTACTTATCTAAGCCATCCTGCTGTCGCTGCAGCAACTGGTCTACCCAATGGTACAACCACCAGCAGCGGATCACACCATGCAAGTTTGCTCTGGAAGTTTGACAATGGAGTGTTGACAGATTACTCCACCACTAAAGAGCGTTTGGGATACAATGGTGTGCCTCCAGGAACCGTAACCAATACGACCAGGTATGCATCCCTAAACAATACCACCCAAACCATGAGGGCCCTGCACATCATCAACGACTCTACGGTGCTCATGCTGTCGTTCAACAACAATATTGTACTCAGGGTAAATACCGGCAGGAACGATAGCACGGCCAATGTGGCTGTTCCTGGAAGATTCGAAAGAGGCAGGTACGCAACCCTGAACTTCCCCTTCCCTCCTGGCACCCCAATTGTTTCAATTCCCAGGGTTCAAACCCTCTTGGTTTCCAATCCTTATAGGATCGTAAGAGCCCCCAATGGAAAACTGCTTGCACCAGGTAATTTTGGTCTGATGGCCACATCTACCGACAATGGTGTGAACTGGAGAATGGAAAACTCTCTCCCGCAGGGAAAGAATTTCAGCGGAAACGGTACATGGGCCATGGACATCTCTCCAAGTGGTAAAATCCTGACCATGGGAACCTTTGGTGTATATGCAGATTCTACAACAGGTGGGAAATGGGCAACCAACTATGAGACCACTCCTGCATCAGCCAGCTATTGGGAAATAGAATTTGCGGACTGTAACAATGGTATTGCTACCGGTGGTGGATCGGTCACCGTTACCACGGATGGCGGAAAAACATGGATAGACAAGGTCAGACAGGATTTTGTCAACCTGAACATCAGCATCAACGCGCTAGCCTATCCTGCTGTTGATAAGGCCTATTTTGCAACCAACGCCGGAGCCTTGTACCGTTCATTGGACAAGGGTACAACCATGGATCCACTTTACTCCAATCCCAACCTTCAGCTCCAGGACGTTGTGGCCATTGGTAAAGATACCGTGATTGTTGTTGGCTCAAGCGCCTTCAGTGTTGCTGCTGCAAGCCGTACTTCCAATATCATTCGATCTATCAACAATGGCGCCACATGGCAGCTGATTGGTGGATTCCCAGTTGGATCGACAGCTCCAACCCTGAGCAAGATTTTCTTCACCAGCAATACCATTGGATATGTGTCAGGAAACAGAGGCGCTGTTTACAAGACTACGAATGGAGGAACCACATGGACCAACATCAGCCCATTCCCAGCTTTGAACGCTACCATGAACTATACGGAGATTTTTGCCCTGGACAACAATACCGTTTTTGTTACTGGAAACGGATTCCCCAGGAAGGTTGTCTATAAATCTGTTGATGGTGGAACTACCTGGACCGATATCACCAACAACCTGGCAACACTTCCCGTTGGAAACCTGAATGCCATCTTGATGCACGATGTCAACAACGGATACATTGGTACTCCCGGTGTGATGGTTTCCACCAACAATGGCGGTGCCACCTGGAACCTGGAGATTCCTCCAACCAACAATATTTTTGAAACAATGGCCTTTGCACCAAAGACCGTTCCTGCAGGAACACCTGTTTCCAACAGGAGATTGTTTGTTACCGGTGTAAACGTTAGTGGCGCACCGTTGATGGAGTTTGGAGATACAACACTCCTCAAAGTTTCAACTACTGAAACCTCAACGCCTTCATGTTCCAATATCAACAACGGAACCATCACAGTAACCGCAATCGGTGGCATTGCCCCTTACAGCTATAGCCTGAATGGCGGTGCATTCCAATCATCGAATGTATTGAACGGAGCTGCAGCTGGGAACAATACCGTCATCATCAGGGATAATGCCTGTGAATCCATCACAAAAACAGTTGTCGTGGCAGCTATTCCTTCTCCAATCGTAAATGCAGGAGCAGATAAAGTGATTGTTGCCGGAGATGAAGTTGGTCTATGGGGCTCTTCTGCAGCCACCCCCAGGTCGATTGCATGGACCCCAGCCACGAACATCGTATCAGGTGCAACATCATTTACAACATATGTAAATCCTGCAGTCACTACAACGTACAGACTCACTGTAGTTGATGCCGCAACAGGTTGTTCCGGCATCGATGATGTATTGGTTACCGTTGCGCCTTATTGTATTGCAGTGAAAAATGCCTTCACACCTAATGGCGATGGACAGAACGACAGGTGGCTGGTAACCAATGGTGGCGCTTGTACCAAATCCATTTCAGTAAAGGTTTTCAACCGTTACGGACAACTGGTCTTCAGGAGTGACAACTACCAGAACAACTGGGAAGGAACAAACGATGGCAAACCAATTCCTGATGGAACCTACTATTATGTGATCACCTATGACCTGGTCAGTGGAAAAACATTCCAGACAAAAGGAGATGTAACCATTTTAAGATAATTCAAAAGACAGAACATGAAAAAATACATATACTTCATTGCACTATCCATGGTTTTCACCACTGCGTCTGCACAGCAGTTGCAAACTTCTTCCCTCTACGATGTGCAGGGCGTATTGCACAATCCGGCCATGGCGGGAATGCAACGATCCAACTTTGTTGGAGCAAGCTACCGTTCACAATGGAGCGGAATTACTGGCAGTCCAAAAACCACCAATATTTTTGGATCATTTGCCGTTCCTGACAAGTTGATTGGACTGGGTGGATATATTTATAGTGATGTAACAGGCCCAACTTCCAGAACAGGTGCACAGTTCTCTTTTGCGAAGCATCTCCCTATGTCTGATGGTTCCGGTAAGTTTTCGATTGGTATTGAAACAAGGTTATTCCAATTTGGCATTGATAAAAACAAACTTGGCCTCACGCTGGGCAATGACCCGATTCTTGCTGGAGCAGAAACCAGAACAAAGTTTGATGCTGGTTTAGGAGTGGCTTTCACCAACGAAAAATTACAGGTTGGTATCTCCGTTGCACAGCTTATTCAATCTAAGCTTGATTTTTATACCGGTTCACAAACCCCTTCTGCCCAGGGTCGCCTGTACAGGCATTTTTATTTCCATACCAACTACAGGATTGACGTGGGTGGTGGAACAACCATCATTCCTAACATGCTCCTCATTTATTTGCCCAGCACAAGTGCTGCAGAATTTCAGGCGGGTGCAAGGGTTGAGCGTGAACTGTTCTGGTGGGGACTTGGTATCCGTTCAAGGCAAAGCTACATGCTCTCTGGAGGCGTGAACATCAACAAAAACTTCTCTCTTGGTTACGGATATGACAGTTATATCAGCCCCATCAGCACCTTTGATGGTGGTGCGAATGGTCATGAGTTGTTGCTTCGATACACATTCAACAAGAAATAAGGACTTTGAAACGCATAAAAAAAGGGGTTGAACATTCAACCCCTTTTTTTATGGTCAGAATTTCCATCCCACCCTTAGCGCCGTTCGGTGCATGTTGTACCTCACCTGGTTGGTAATCGTTCTGGAAACTTGATCCGTCGGATTCCAAATTTCAGATGGATAGGATTCCTGCAGGGATTTCATCACCCAGGAAACGGAAAGATGAAGCCTTTGTTTTTTACGAATTTTCACTGCATGAGCCAGGCCCAATTCGGCATAAGCACCACCGCTATAGGTAACATCCCTTGTTGAAGGCCTCCACCAACCAGTCCAATTGGATATGGTCTCGGTCCCGGATTTCAGGTTATAGCCCATGCTTGAAAAAACAGTACCATTGACCTTCCTGAACACAAATGCCTTTCTTGCCTGAACATAAACCGGATAGGATTGGAACCTGTACTGATCAAGGGCACCGCCAAGCCCCAACATGAGTCCCTTTTTTTCAAGACCTGCATTGAGGCGGTAATCGGTTGAAAAATCAGAAGCAGCAATGAGTTTTCCTGCCTCAGGCAATACCCAGGGCTTCCATTTCGTCTGTTGCGCCTTTACTGCACTGGATCCCAGCATGGCCAGGAGCAGGAAAAATTGAATCCGCTTGTTTGCCATACTTATTTTTTAATGCTTACGCTTCCTTTGACAACCGGATTGGAAGGAACGGAGAAGTCAATGAGATAGAGGGCATCGGCTGCAGAAACCATGGCTATCTTTCCCAGAGCAATCACATCAAATGCATTCATCCCTTTTACATGGGCCAGCTGCCTGATATTGTTCACATCAGCTGCATTGAAAAACTTAACACCGTCTGCTCCATCGCAAATGATCAGGATATCGCCCTCTTTTGAAAGTCCGTGAGGATTTTTCATCGGATAGGATTTAAGCAGCTTGGGTTTGGACAAGTCTGATATGTCCACTACATCCAATTGGTTGATAAAGCCGGCACATTGCGTACCATTCCTCAGGGTCACAAAGGCATTCTTGCCATCACTGATCACAGGATCACATACACGCGCATGGGTGAAAGAGCCTGTCTTGAACGGATTGTCTTTTGAACTGATGTCAAAAATGTGCATGCCCGTCATGGATCCCAAAAACAGGTTTTTGCCAAAAGGGAAAATCGTCTCTATATCCCAGCCTCCTGCACTCAATTCTTTGATGAAAACAGGCTTTTCAGGAATGGCGGTATTGAATACTTTGAGCTTGGAATAATCAACGGTATACATCCTGTCATCACTCAATGCAAATCTTGCCATGCTACCACCTGTTCCATTGGATACTCCGGGAGCCGAAGAGGAAGATGATGCAGACATTGTCCTCACCATTTCCGCTGACTTCAGTCCCCAATTAATGTCTTCATTGTGTTTCAAAACGGTATCAACAGCAATCCATTCCGTGATCACCATGTCATTTACAGGAATAAAAGAAGAATAATAGCGCTCAGGAAATACACCAGGAACAACAGTCTTGAGCTGCACCTTCCTGGGATCGGCAATGTCTATGGCCACCAGGTCGGTATACATGTCTGCGTAGAGGATATTGCCCCTTACAGCAAGATCAACGGCACCTGGCACATGAACAAATGCAATATTGGCTGGCGCCGCTGGGTTTCTTATGTCAATGATGTGCACGCCTTTGTTCAGTTCATTCAGGAACACATAGCCATCTTTGTAAAAAAGTTTTCCGGTCGCAGTCAATTCAATAGGGTTGCTGCTTTTGATATTTGCCCTGACCTCATCCTTGGTTTTGTAAACAGGGCGGTAAATGGTTGTCTTTGTCAATACCTGATCTTTGACACAGCCCTGTAAAAGGAGCAATACAGAAAAACCAACGATGGAAAGAATACGCTTCATTGAAGTAGTTTTATATCTTGACAGCAAATTTCACCAAAATGATGCATAGTACCATCATCAATTGATAAATGGCATTAATCATACCATTTTATAATTCCTGAATGTGAAGGGCCTGATACCGGTATATTTTTCCAGGATGTACAAAAACCACTTTTTGAGGGTGAACCTTTTTCGGGTAACATCCACCTGAATCTCCCAATTCTTTTCACTGATGCGTTTTTGCATGACAGCCGGATGGCTTCCCTGAAATCTTTCCAAAGAATCAAACTCATCATAGTTGAAGATTCCTTCTGTTTTTTCCAGCCGCTCTTTCATGGCCTTTCCCATCCAATTGGTGCTGAGGTTCCGCAGCTTGCGGTCCATGAGTTCCGGACTTTTCACCCAGCCATAATGATAGACCTGGGCATCAATCAGTTTGCAGGGCAATCGTTTTCCATCCATCCTAAAGCCCTGTGCATCCTTGAAAGAATAGATGTTCTTGTTGTTGCGGATGATCCTGATTTCCTTGTTGTACCACCTTCGGCTGTCGCCATAATAATCATAGGTGCCATAAAAATGGACATATCCAAAAACCAATCCATACACGGATGGATTGTTCAAGTGTTTTTCACAGGCCGCCCTGATGTTACCATGGAATTTTTCATGCACCACCTCATCACATTGGATATAAAAAGCCCAGTCGCTGTCTTCTGAAATATGCTGAAAGGCCTTGTTGGTTTCTATGGCCATCACATGACCTCCTGGAAGTTTTGAAAGGTCCCAATCACTGTGCACGATCCTGATTTTATCAGACCCAATTCCCCTGATAAGGCCTTCAGTATCATCATCACTCTTTCCGACGGCTACAATCATTTCATCAACAACAGGCAGGATGGAGCTGATGGCCTCCACTGCCGGATAGTCATTGATGATGGCATTGCGGATGATGGTGAAACCAGAAATTTTCATACCCCAAAAGTATAATAAGATGGGCTTAAAAACATGGGCGGCATGGCTTATCTTTATTCGGTAATTAAAAACCAAAACGTGAAGAAACTGTTTACCAACCTTACTTTCTGGGTGCTGTTTGCCATCAGTGCTGGCGCTTTGCTGGGTCATTTTTTTCCGGACAAGGGTGTTGCCATGCAGCCATTGGGAAAATACTTCATTGATGTAGTGAAACTCTTCATCAACCCGATCATTTTCCTAACCATTTCCCTTGGCATCAGCGGCATGAATGACCTCAAGAAAGTGGGCAGGGTTGGCGGAAAAGCCATCCTCTATTTTGAAATCGTCACTACCATCGCATTGCTGATCGGCATTGTTGTGGCCTACTTCATCCAACCGGGTGCAGGCGTAAACACCAATGCCATTGAGGGCGGAGACATCAGCAAGTTCACCAAAAGTGCACAAGCTTTTTCATGGCTGAAGTTCCTGAAAGACAACCTCACCATCCAGGTGCTTATTTTTTCTATTCTTTTCGGAATATTCCTGAGTAAAATCAATGGAAAAGACAGGATCATTGAACCCATGAAATTTGCTTCCAAATATATTTTCAAGGGGCTGCACATCGTCATGCTTTTCGCTCCCATTGGGGCTTTCGGAGGAATGGCTTTCACCATCGGCAAGTATGGCATCGCCACCCTGATGCCGTTGGGGAAATTGATGCTGACCGTCTACATCACGATGGCTGTTTTTATTTTTGTAGTGCTGGGAGGAATCCTCAGGTACTACAAGATCAGCATCCTGCAGTTTCTCAATTACATCAAGGAAGAACTGTTGATTGTGCTAGGAACCTCATCCTCAGAAGCTGCACTTCCTTCACTGATGGAAAAACTGGAAAAAATGGGATGCGCCAAGCCTGTAGTAGGATTGGTGGTGCCTGCAGGATATTCATTCAACCTGGATGGAACAACCATCTACCTCTCGATGGCCGTAATCTTTCTTGCGCAGGTGTTCAATGTTGACTTAAGTATGGAGCAGATGCTGACCATCATCGGAATACTGATGATAACCTCTAAAGGAGCTGCAGGTGTTACAGGGAGTGGTTTTATTGTATTGGCTTCAACGCTTGCGGCTGTGGATGTAATCCCCGTTGAAGGATTGGCATTGCTATTGGGCGTTGACCGCTTCATGTCTGAGGCCAGGGCCATCACGAACTTTATCGGAAACGGCGTGGCCACCGTATTTCTTTCCAATCAGGAAAAGGCATTCGACAGAAACATGATGGATGCCGCCTTTTCAAAAGAAGCGTATGAATATGATCTGAAAAACGAGATCTAGACCATATCCATACGCCGTTTATTTGTTAGAATCCTTCGTTCTGCACCATCTTCGGATTGTTCTGCACCTGTGTAACAGGTATTGGCAAGATGGTCCTGTAATAATAGCTGTTGGTTGTAGCTGTATATTGGATCAACCTTGAAGCAGCATTTCCTGCAGAATTGATTTTCACATAGTTTGTTTTTGTCCTGTTGAGGTCAAAGATCCTTTGTCCTTCCAGGGCAAATTCTTTTCTCCTTTCAACAATGATGCTATCGAGAAGAGCAGTTGCCCTGATGCTTCCTGTTGGTGGTGTTGCCAGCAGTGATGCATTAAATGGTCTGGTGGATGATGCTGTATCCCTAGACTTCCTGATAAGGTTGATGTCTGTCAGTGAGGCGGTCAGTAAGGCGGCATCATTGTTCTGTACAGCCAATCTCGCACGAGCCTCACCACGGGAAAGATACATTTCAGCAATACGCATTACCTTGATGTTTTCCAGGTAGGTTACAATATTGGTATACTTCAAACAGAGGGGTACGTTTCTTTCTCCACCAATGGAATTGCGATCTCCCAGTGCAATAAACTGCCTCCTTACATCTGTTGGTGTATAGCTATCGTACAGACCCCTGAAAGTGGTAAGTGTTGTTCCGGTACTCCTGCTGTTCATGGCAGCGTTGGTGCCCAGCAATTCTCCATAACCACCTTGGCTGGAGAGGTAAGCATAAGAATCCGTACCTGGATTGTCATTGGTATTGTTGGTGACTTCAAAGATGGACTCATTGTTGTTGGGGGTCCTGAAGTCTTGCACCATTGATCCATAGGTGAACAGGCTGTATTTGCCCGAGTTGATCACTTCAGTCGATGCCGCTACTGCCGTAGGCCAATCTTCCTTGAAGATGGCAACCCTTGCCCTCAAAGCCAGGGTTCCCCAACGGTTCAACCTGATCTTAAAGAAAGCACTGTTGATGGAACCACTGTTGTACACATTGCCTGTTGCAGGTAATCTCTTGATGGCCTCATTAATATCCTTGTCAATCTGAGCGTATACTTCAGCAGCAGTATTTCTTGCAGGATACACCACTTCATCCACCTTGGTGATAGGATTCAACACGAGAGGAACACAAAGATGAGATCCATCCGCAGTGTGCTTGAGTGGCCTTGAAAAAAACTTGGCAAGATCGAAATAAGCCAAGGCCCTTACTGCATAGGCTTCTCCAATCAACTGACCAAACTCTTCCTGTTGCAGGGGAGTAATGATTGCTTTGAGTTTTTCTTCATTGGCAATGATGGCATTGGCATTGGTCACCACCTGATACATCTGGTTCCACATGCGGCTTACATTGGCATCGGTTGCAGTATGCGTCATGGTATTCATGCCGGTATACCTGTTACCCGTTCTTACGCTCCTGGTCATGTTGTCTGAAATGACTTCCGGAATGACCATTGCGTCGCGGCCATAATAGCTATAAGATTGCATGAGCGAGTACAAGCCGTTGACGGCTGCCCTTGCTGTTGGCATGCTTGAGAATACATCTTCAGTGAATACACTTTGTTGTGGTCGGATATCAAGAAAATCCTTCTGGCAAGAAGCAAGGAGGATGATTCCCATGATGGCGATTGATGATATTTTTTTCATGATAATATCTTTTGATTGATTGTCTGATGGTTGATTAAAGGGTTATGTCTACACCGAAAAGGAAAGTTCTGAACACAGGAGGCCTTTGAGACATCACTCCATCAATACCCACTTCAGGATCGGTATTGAAGCGCTTGTCCTTAACATAGGTGAAGAGGTTTTGACCCCTCAGGTAAATCCTTGCACTATTGATTTTTGCTTTTGCCAATGCGGCCTTCGGTAAATTGTAGGACAAGGAGACATCCCTCAACCTGATATAACTTCCATCATAAAGAAACCTGCTGCTCTCATAACTACCTGCTGAAGACTGTGTACCCAGGAAAACAGGTTTGGGCACATCAGTAACTTGACCAGGCTGTGTCCACCTTCTTCCATACTCATACTTGCTCATGCCATTGCTTTGGTCAGAAAACCCAAGGTTGGCATCCGATTTTTGCAGATACCCAAACTCATCATAAATGGTATTTCCCCAGAACATATACACCTGAAAACTCAGCTTGAAATTATTGTATGAAAAAGTATTGGTAAGTCCACCATAAAACTTGGGAAGGGCACTTCCATAGGCAAGCCTTGGCAAGGCAGTGGTAAACACATTGGTTGTTGAATCTTTGGCATCATTGGTATACCAAAGTGCTTCTCCGTTGGCAGGATTAACACCAGCATATCCCCTTTGAAAATGGGTATAATAATCACGACCGACCCTTCTGAAATAAGCACCATTGTTGGAGAACAATGAATCAATTTCAGTGATGACATTTTTATTCCTGGTGAAATTGAAATCGGTTACCCACTTGAATCCTTTGGGGTTGGATGGAGCAATGTTTACAGATGACAAGGAGATCTCAACACCTGAATTTTTCATCGCACCATTGTTGACCGTAATGCTCGTCACACCATTGACACTTGGGATGGACTGGCTCACCAACAAATTGCTGGTTGTTCTGGAGTACCAGTCAAATGAACCGGACAACCTTCCCTTGATCAAAGCAAAATCCAATCCAAGATCAAGCGGGATGTTCTTCTCCCAGGTCAGGTTGTCATTGGCCAGCTGTGAAATAGTCAATCCAGATGAGAAATTATAATCAGAGCCCGCACTGTACAATCCCTGTGATTCAAAATTATCAATACCCTGATTTCCCGTATAGCCATAGCTTCCACGGAGTTTCAGTTCATTGATCCAATCTACATTGAAGAAATTTTCATTGGAGATATTCCATCCCGCACCAATTGACCAGAAAACAGCAGACTGAAAGTTCTTGGCAAATCTTGAGGATGCGTCTTCACGGACAGACCCTGAGAAGAAATACCTGTCCTTGAACGAATAATTGGTGTTCAGGAATTTACTCAACAAACGGTTTCCTGTTCCGGTACCAGTTGTCAGATCAGGAGAAGAACCTCCTGCAGCTGTGGTAGTACCTGGCGCAATACCATTGACCCTTATGGTGAGGTCTACATCATCACGGTTTTGTGCCTCATATCCGGCAAATGCCTCAACTGAATGTTCGCCCTTGAATTCTTTTTTGTATCGGATGATATTGGTAGAGATCCAGTTGGTAATGTCCTGTGAAAAATTTTCAATCACACCACCAACAGCCACATTGGCATTACCCACCCTAGGATCATAATATATGCTGCGGAAGGCATGGTTGAAATCCAGGGCAAAGCTTCCCTCATAGGTGAGACCATCCATGATCTTGTAACTGGTTGATGCGTTGGCATTGATATTGTAGGTCTTGGCATTGCGATTGGTTGTTTCCTGAACAGCTACCGGATTGTAACCGCTGTTGTATCCCAACTCATAAGTTTTGCCATCGCTCTTGTAGACTGGCAACCAAGGAGCCAAACGGTACATGGCCCTGATAGGGTTTCCGAAAAAGCTTCCACCCAAGAAGTTGCTGGCGCGCTGAAAGTTGCCACTGAAGCCGCCTTTGATGGACCAGCGGTTGGTGATTTGAGTGGTAAGGTTCATCCTGTAGGTGGCCTTGTCATAATCCACCGCTTTTTGTGGGGCTTCAGACTTGTAATAGCTGCCCGAGATGAAATAAGTAGACTTATCATTTCCCCCACTCACATTCATATTATACTGCGCATATTTCCCTTGGCGCAATACTTCTTTGAACCAATCTGTGTCGATGCTTTTGTTGATTGAATTTGCAGTCAGCAATGAATCAAAAGAGGTTGAAGACTTTCCTGAATTCACCCATCCTTCCTTGTAATATTGAAGGTACTCTGCAGTATTGAGGGTCTTTTGCTCATTCCTGATGTTATAATCGTTGGTACCCTGCTGATAGGTCAGGTTTACCTTGGCCTTACCGGGCTTACCATTTTTGGTGGTGATGAGCACAACGCCATTGGCCGCCCTTGAACCATACAAAGAAGTGGCAGAGGCATCCTTCAGGATGGTAAGGCTTTGGATGTCATTGGCATTCAAACCCGCAATGGTATTGCTGTTCAGGCCGGAGATGTCTCCACTCACCACCGGGATACCATCAATCACATAGAGCGGAGTCGCTGAGGCATTGATGGATCCGATACCGCGGATCCTGATGTTGGGAACACCGCCTGGCTGGCCAGAACCATTGGTAGATTGGACGCCGGATACGTTTCCTTGAAGACTTTCCTGCACCGATGCATTGGGCGCACTTTCAATGGCTGAATTTTTTACAGTAGAGAGGGATCCGGTGAATGAACTTCTTTTCTGACTGCTATAGGCCACCACAAGTACTTCTGAAAGGTTGTTCTCAGATTCCTGTAATGTGACAACAAGATCCCCACGGCCATCAGGCTTGGAAATGGTTCTTGAAATCATGCTAACGCTGGAGAATTCAAGGGATTGCCCCCTTTCAATGGTGATGCTGAAGCTACCATCATTCTTGGTTGTGGTTCCTTTTTTTGTTCCTACAACCTTAACGGTAACATTCTCCAAAGGAGTATTGTCCTTGGCATTGAAAACCTTACCTGAAACCTTTACCGTTTCTTTGGTGGCTTGAAATGGGCTGAAGGCCTCTGCTGAAACATTGCTCCAAATCGATTGGCCAATCATCAGCAATGCAAGAACCATCAATGGCTTGCAAAAGAAATTTTTTCTCATTGTCTGTTTAATTTTGTTTTTGGTTGACTGTTCCTAAGCCAAGAAATCTTCCATGAATTACTGGAAGATTTCAAACAGACGGAACAGCATATAAAACTACTTAATATTAGCAATTGTTATAATAATTGTTCACAAAAAGTATAATTTCACTTTCATCAAATGAGAAAACGTTAAACAGCGCTTCAATGAAAAAGTCATTTTTATCTGCATTATTGGTATTGTTTGCTGTGATTACAATAGCACAACCCCTTCCCATGGGTTCTTCCAGCATTGTTCATGAAAACAATGGAGAACCCCTGACCATTTTCACTTACAAGCCTGCCACCTACAAGGATGGTCCTATCCTAGTGGTTTTCCATGGTGTAAAAAGGAATGCAGAAGACTACCGGAACTTTGCCATCACCATGGGCGAGCGTTTCAAGGCAATCATCGTTACCCCGATGTTTGACACAGCAAGGTTTTCATCATCCCGCTACCAAAGGGGTGGAATCATGAAAGGCGACAAAGTTCAGCCACAGGAAAAATGGACCTACTCCATGATTCCAGGTATTGTAGCCCATGTGCGGAAACTTGAAAACAACAAGTCCATTCCCTATTACCTGATTGGACATTCAGCAGGTGGTCAGTTTCTGGTGCGAATGGCAGCCTTTCTTCCGGGCGAGGCCAAAAGAATCGTAGCAGCCAATCCAGGCTCTGACCTTTTTCCAACCACCGCTCAACAATTTGGATATGGCTTTGGCGGACTACCCGAGGCTTTGAGCAATAATCAAGTACTCAAGTCATACCTCGCAGCACCGCTGACCCTTTACCTGGGAACAGACGATATCCGTCCTGAACACAATTTTGATGAAAGTGCTGAAGGCATGGTTCAGGGGAAAAGCCGTTTAGAAAGAGGAAGAAATTGCTATGAATTTGCCAAAGCCCTGGCCAAAAAGAATGGCTGGGCATTCAACTGGCGTAAAGTAGAAACACCCGGCATCGATCATGATGCAGCAAGAATGTTTGCGGCAAAGGAAGTGGAGGATGCGTTGTTTGGGAAATAGTTGGAGTAAGGTTGAGGGAAGTTGAAGGGGTTGAGGGATGTTGAGAGAGGTTGAAGGAGTTGAAGAGGTTGAACTTGCCAGCCGAAGGCAGGAGAGGTTGAGCAAGCTCCCCTAATTAACTGATAGACAAAGAAAAAGCCATTCGCCGCGGCGAATGGCTTGTCTTGTGTTGCTCACCTCACAGACAAAAGATACAACTAGAATAAAGAGATTAACTATCAAAATGGATTGTTATTTTCATTTTATGCATTAGGTATAACTTTTCATCTTCATATACAGAATTTAATTTAAAACTATATTTTTAAGGAGTTTCCCAAAATAAAATCTTGCCATGAAATTTCTTGCATCCCTCCAAACTTTGCTGGTCATTCAAATCTACCCTATCTCAATTTTTCAAATAAAGCCAATAAAACTCTTACTTAGTATAATTCTAATCGGGTTTCATGTAAGTTCCGTGAAGGCACAAAATCTCGATCAGGTCCTTCGATCCGAACTCAGTTCCACCAATCCAGGAATCCTATTTTCGATCGAGTCAGGTGACAAACAAATCTCTTGGTCGGGTGCTGCAGGAATCAACGATCTTTCCTCTGGGGATTCCTTGCAGGTTAGCCGGACATTCCGAATTGCAAGCGTAACCAAAACTTATGTTGCAGCTGCGATTCTTAGGTTGATGGAAAAAAAGGTGTTACGTATGGAAGACCCAATTTCAAAGCACCTCTCACCCACTCATGCTGGAATCCTGGCACAAGACTATGACTTGGAGCAGATTACTATCGAGCAAATATTAAGACACTCAGCAGGTTTTTTTGATCATACGCATGCTCCTGAATTCTTCGACACAATATTTTCTACTCCTAGTCATGAGTGGACTCGAACCGCCCAGATCCAGCTAGGTGTTGAAAAAGGGGGACGGATCAGTACTCCAGGAACTCAATTTAGCTATTCGGATATGGGCTATTTGGTTTTGGGGGAAATCATTGAAACCTACACTGGAAAGTCCTTGGACGGGGGCATTAAAGAATTGCTTAGACTTGAAAAATTGGGGCTCGACCGAACAGATTTTGAACGAATTGACCCCCAAACCGATCTACTTCGAATTCATCAATATTTTCAGGGGAAAGACACTTACAACTTTAGCCCGACGATGGATTATTATGGCGGGGGAGGAATTCTTTCGAACACAGAAGAATTAATCGACTTTTTCCAAGCACTTTTTCAAGGTAAAATTTTTGAAAACCCCGCAACTTTAAATCTAATGTTGAAGCCGGTATCGTATTCAACTAAGGCAAAACTAGATTACCAGATGGGTATGTACAAAGTACAGGTGAAAGGAATAGATGCGTATTGTCATTCTGGCTTTTGGGGAACGCAAGTCCTCTATATTCCAAAGATGGACCTATACATGGCAGCCAATTATTCAGGCGGTTGGGGAGGCGGAGTGTTGGCTCCTATTTTTGAAAAATCTTTGAATGCATTCAAAAAAGTTATTCCAACCAATAAATGTCCTTAAGAAAGAAATAAAACAATTGCAGCATAAACAAAACTTTTTTAATAATGGTGTACTTCCATTTCGATCATACTGGACTTTAACCAGTTATTTCTGTAGTTTATTATTTTATGTTTTCATCAGTTGATTTATGATGATGTTGAACGTGATAAATTGTAAAGTATAGCATCTCCCGAATTGAAATTATACCAATAAGTGGATGAGGCAAAATGTATTTGTCTAAATCTTGTTCACTGAGTCTATCAATTTTTTCATTTTACGATTTTATAAGTCCAGTCAAATCATCAATCAATATTTTCCTTTTACCAATAGATGCTTTTTTAGGGATAAATTGAGAACCAGCTTTTCCACCATTAAAAAGGGATTTCTGATAGGTTACTACTAACTCTTCATACGTTCTATTTTGATGTGGTTTTCCAAACAAAAAATTCAGGATAAATTTAGGGATTAGCAATGCTATGTTGATAGGACGTACAGATAAATAAATGTGTTGTAGTTGTTGTCCTGCCGACCATTTTGTAGTATTACTTTTATATATAAAATCATTATCAGATAAGCTATTAATGTAATCTATAAACGAATTGTGCTTATCAGATAACTCTTTCTTGATTGACTCTTTATTCATAGCTTAATTTGAAATATGTATAAAATTATTTAAAAAGAGATCTGATGTTACAATTTTTTTATCCTGAATTTGAAGGCTTTAGCATGTTAGCATTATAATATCAAAACAATACAGTTCCATCCTTTAATAAAAACTCATTTTGAAAAAAGTGCGCAGAAAGTGCACAAGAAGTTGTGCAGTCTTTTGTGTTTTTAGAACTCTTCTAATTTTACTTATTCATATTATAAGATTAGTAAGAGATGGAGGGAAGTAAAGTTTTAAATGTTTCACATGCTTCTGACATGTAATCAATCTTCTCTGGTAAAAAAGAAATAAACAACATAAATCCATCCCATTAACCCATGCATGATTGCCCATAAAATGGATTTATTTCTTGACCAGGATGCAACAACTGCTATAATTGACCCCAATCCTATGCCTCCATCAATTGCTTTATTCTTAATGTCATTATTTACTGATTCAGCGAACAGTTCAGGTGAATTCAGGAATAGAGAAAAAAGTAAAAAGGTAATTTTGATTAGAATCCAAGTCGGTTTATATTTCTTATGTGAATTCATATAAATTATTTTATACTTGAAAGAAATTATAAGGCTCATTCGAAATTACATCTTTATTCATTCTCCTACATATCAAAAAAATTCAAATTGTGAATGTGGATAGTAATATTTATTGTAATTAAAAATTAATTAACCATAAGTAAGTAACAGGCAACTAAGTGTAATGTAATGCCTTCAAATCCTTGATCAACTCAGCTAAAGATTTATAATGCGGCGAATAGCATATCCGTTGTGGCTGCACTTACAGACGAAAGATGCAACTATAATGCGATGATTGAGTATGTAACTATTAAGAAATTGAAGGGTTGAACTTCGTTTCAAATTGCAGGAGATCACTATTTTATTCCTTTCACCTTATATCCTTGCTTTCTAAGTAGCTCAAGCACGCCCTGACTTCCAGCAAGATGCCCAGCTCCAACTGCGAAAAAAGTACTTGAATTCTTCATGACAGATTCCATAACTGGTATCCAATTGCGATTTCGACGATCTAGTAATAATTCCTGACTACCCATCATTTCTGGAGACTCAGCCATTAATTGATAAAGAGCATCTAAATCTTGTGTCTTGTATATTGAAGACATCCGATAAAATTCTTTTTTATGGGACTCAAAGTCATTGACCATATTCATAATTGAACGAATCTCCAGTGAATCTGGAATGGCATCAAATACACCTAACTGATCTTCTACTTTCTCTAATCCCAATAACTCTTTCT
>CALPWM020000016.1 GCA_943327275.2 Chitinophaga pinensis | reverse complement strand
GTTTCCTTTCTGCAGCATACGAACGTACACAAACCCGGTCAATCCTCCGGCAGCAACAGGAAGCAACAAGACAGGATTAGAAAAAGCGGAAGAGAGGTTCAAGAGCAAATATATCAAAGCAATGATCCACAATGGAATGCCACCGCCAATCATGGGGAAGAAACGGTATTGTGGAGATACAGTTGTTGCTGCTACTGCCAATCCAAGGATTCCCGACACAGCACCACTGAAAAAAATTGACTGTGTTGCACCTGGATAAAAAATATTGGCCGCTCCCAGAAATGCAATACCTGAAATGGTTGCACTATAGATGTAAATGGGAATGATCTTGTCGTTGCCGATCAGGTCTTGGATAAGGTATCCAAATGTCCATAACCAAATCAGGTTGCTGATGACCAGGATAACCTTGACTTCAGTGAACTGCATGGTAATCAGGGTCCATGGCCTTGTGATGAATTGCATGGGGTCTGCAGGCATCACAAACCAATGGTAAATATTGCGGTAAAATTGCTCTTCCGGAATCCTTGAAAAGACATAAATGCTTTTCAGGAAATTCATCAGAATAAAAAAAGTGATTTGCAGTACAACCAGCATCACCAAAGGATTTGCTGTATTGAACAGATTTGAACGGCCTGATCCCGTATTGTCCCTGTATCCCATGCCGCTTATTTTTTGGTCAATAAAAATCTCTCCTGTTCCGCTTGTTCCAGATCATCACAATGATGATTCCCACTGCTGCCCCTCCCAGGTGTGCAAAATGCGCTATTCCAGTAGACTCGCTTGATATGCCTCCCAAAACATCCAAGACACCCAATCCGAGCAGTGCCCACTTGGCCTTGATGGGAAAAGGAATCGGAAGAATAATCATTTGGCTGTTGGGAAAGGTGTAAGCAAAAGCAGCAAAAATACCCATCACTGCCCCAGAGGCCCCCAATGTAGGAACATTTGCCAATGCAAAAAGTTCAGCAGCGCCGATCTGACCTGCTGCAAACATTTCATTGTATTGGGATAAATCGTAGGTCAAAGCAATCGCTTGGGTGAGGCCAGCACCAAAGCCACAAACCAGGTAAAATGCGAGAAACTTAGCTGGCCCCCAGAGATTTTCCAATGTAGAACCAAACATCCACAAGGCAAACATATTGAACAGGATGTGAAAGAAAGAATCTGAGGAATGCAGGAACATGTAGGTAATGAACTGCCAGAAATGGTAATGCACTGAGCTGAAATGATGCAGTGCAAAAAGGTCTTCAATGGATATAAGGTCTTTGCCTACGGTGATTTGAGCGAGCCAAACCAAGGCATTGATGATGATGAGGTTTTTGATGACTACGGGAAGCACCTGAAACCTGCCCGGTCTGATTTCTGATTCCATACGCTGCTTTATATTACAAATTTAACGAACCTGGGGCATCTTGCCTCAGCTTCAATTGCACAACATTCTCAATGTGATGGGTATGGGGAAACATATCCACAGGCCTGATCGCCGTCACCTCATATTTCTCCGCCAACAATTGCAGGTCTCTTGCCTGTGTTGCAGGATTACAGCTGACATATACCACCAATGGTGCTTCCATGGCCAGGATCTGCTGCACAAGCTTTTCGTGCATGCCTGCCCTGGGAGGATCAGTAATGATCACATCAGGTCTGCCATGTGTTTCGAAGAAGGCATTGTTGCAGATGTCTGCCACGTCCCCGGCATAAAAAAGCGTATTGTCTATGCCATTCATGGCAGCATTCTCATGTGCATCATCGATCGCTTCACTAATGACCTCCACCCCGATCACTTTCGCAGCCTTGTCGCTGACAAAAATGCCGATGCTTCCTGTTCCACAATAAAGGTCATAGACAATTTCGGTTCCCTTCAGCTCAGCAAAATCCTTGGTGATCTGATAAAGCTGCTCAGCCTGCGTTGAATTGGTTTGGAAAAACGATTTTGGACCCACCTTGAACTTCAATCCACCCAACTGTTCAATGGCAAAGGCATTGCCATGGTATAGGATGGGATGCTGGTCTCCGAGGCTATCATTGAATTTGCGGTTAATGGTATAATAGAGTGATGTAATGGAAGGAAACTCCTTTTTGATGAATCCCATCATGTCTTGGATCACCTTTTCATCATCCTCCCCAAACACGAGATTGACCATCAGGTCTCCTGTGGTACAAAGCCTGACCAACAGGTTCCTGAGCAACCCTGTATGGTTGCGGATATCATAAAAACTATACCCTTTTTGCAGGGCATAGGCCCTGATGCCATTGCGGATCTCATTGCTTGGTGCTGCCTGCAGAAAACATTCATCAATGTCAATCACCTTGTCAAAGGAGCCAGGCACATGAAAACCAAGGGCTGGGATAGAAGGCAGACCGCGTGGCCCTTCCTCAGGCATTTCCAATTGGGCAATTTCCTCTTCGGTAAAATATTTCTTGGAGCTAAAAGTGAATTCAAGTTTGTTGCGGTAGTACTGCGTTTCACTGGCCCCGGCAATGGGCTGCATTTCAGGGATATTGATCTTGCCAATCCGCTTCATCTGCTGCTCTACTTCCTGAAACTTATACTCCAGTTGCTTTTCATAAGGCAACATCTGCCACTTGCATCCTCCACAGACCCCAAAATGTTTACAAAAGGGTATTGTTCGCTCTGAAGAATAAGACCGAAACCTGATGGCCTTCCCCTCAGCCCAATCCTTCTTGTTCTTGCTGATCCGAACATCAACAACATCTCCCGGTACAGCACCTTCAATGAAAACTACCTTGCCCTCCAGTTTTGCAATGGACTTTCCTCCGGCGGCATAACCACTGACCTGCAAATGCTCCAATACCAATTTCTTCTTTCTCATGTTCCGGCTTGAGTTGCAAATCTACAATTTAATATGCCTCCCCAAGCTGACTGGACTTAGTTCTCCTTTTAACATTGTATTTCCCGATTATAGAATATTTTTACCCAAACTTTCACAGATGCGCATTCTTCCGATCCTGCTGTTCTCCTTGCTGTTCAATCCATTTGCCCAGGCACAAAATGCCTACGAAATCAAGGCCTCCATCAAGCCTTTCAACAAGGGATACTTTTTCCTGGCCTACCATTTTGGGAGCAAGCAATACCTGATTGATTCTGCAAAGATTGACGCCAACGGTCAGGCCATCTTTTCGGGACCAAAGAAATTGCAAGGCGGTGTGTACATGATTGTGTTCCCCGAAAAGAACGGATGGATTGAGTGCATGCTTGACCAGCAACAAAAATTCAGTGTATACGCAGACACAGCCAATATTGTGAAAGGATTGCGCTTTGAAGGTTCTCCAGACAATACCATTTTTGCCGATTACCAGAAAAAATCGTTCGACATCGGCACGCAGGTAGCTGCCCTCAGGGCCAAGGCTGGTGGAGCGGCTGAGGATCCTGCCACAAAAGCGGCACAGGCCCAGATCAAGCAATTGAGCCTGGACATGCAACAATACCGCGATGGATTGCAGCAAAAAAATCCCAAGCACCTGTTGAGTTCCATTTTCAACTTACTGAAAGATCCTGAGGTTCCGCCTGCAGCCCAACACCCCGGGGGAAAATACGATAGCCTGTTTGCCTACAATTACTACAAGGACCACTATTGGGACGGCATCAGCCTTTCAGATGACCGCCTGGTGAGAACCCCCGTTTTGCAGGGCAGGTTCGACAAGTATTATGATGAGATTCTGCCTCAGGCTCCCGACTCACTAACCAGGTATGCAGACAAAATGCTCTCAGCTGCAAAACCCAGTGAAGAGATGTTCAAATATGTATTGTCCAGCCTTACAGACAAATACGTGAATCCCAAATTTATGGGCCAGGATGCAGTGTTTGTGCACCTTTTTGAAAAATATTACCTGTCCGGACAGGCAGACAGCTGGATGAATGAAAAATACAAGAAGTTCATCTTTGACAGGGGGTATTCCATGATGTCCAATGTGATTGGCAAAAAAGCGGCAGAGCTTCCAATGATTGATACCCTCGGAAAAAATTTCTCTTTGTATGCCCTGCAGTCTCCTTTCACCGTAATCTGTTTCTGGGACCCCACTTGTGGGCATTGCAAGGAAGAAGTTCCCAGGGTAGATTCCATCTTTCAGGCCAAGTGGAGAAAAGAGGGTGTGAAGCTTGTCGGAGTGATGACGGATGGCGGAAAACAGAACTGGCTCAATTATATCAGGGAAAACAAACTGAGTGGCTGGATCCATGTTTACCAGACCGAAGAGACCAAAGACAAGATCTACAAGGCAGGTCAGCCTGGTTACAGGCAGCTCTATGATGTCTACCAAACTCCAATGATGTATCTGCTGGACAAGGACAAGAACATTGTTGCCAAAAAACTTACTTACCTGCAGGTAGATGACTTTATGGATTTCAAGAAAAAATCAGCAAAGACACCCTAGCTGCAGATGAAAAAAATATTGCTGACACTGGCCGTCTTCACAGCATTTTGCTCTCCATTGAAGGCACAGGTGCTGTTTACCTATGGTGGTAAAGCCGTCAGCCAGCAGGAGTTCATGACATCCTTCAACAAGAACAATACCGATACCAGCAACCGGTTGAAGGCATTGGAAAACTACCGCGATCTATACATCCGGTTCCGCCTGAAGGTTCAGGCCGCTTATGAGCTGAGGATGGATACTTTATCCAACCAGAAAACAGACCTCAAAGGCTTTGAAGAGCAGATCAGGCCATTGTACATGCTCGACCAGCAAACCCTTGACGCACTCATCGCATCTGCCCATGAACATTCTCAGAAAGAGGTTTCCGTCAAACATCTTTTCATAGCGTTCAACAACCTGAAATTGAACAGCGGTAACGATACGCTTTACACCCTTTCAGAACAAGAGCTTGCCCGAAAAAAAGCGGCTTCTATTAAAGCAGCATTGTTAAGTGGTGAGGACTTTGAAAAACTGATCATCACCAATTCAGATGATCCGGAAACAGCAAGGACAAGAGGATACATTGGATACATCACTGCTTTCAGCCTGCCCCATGCATTTGAAAATGCAATTTATGCACTGAAAGATTGGGCTGTTTCAGATCCCATTGAAACTGCCAACGGTATTCATTTTTTTCAAAGGATGCATACAAGAGATGCCCATGGAAAAACAACCATTGCCCAGGTCTTGATTGCCAAATCCGAAGACGCAACGGCTGAAGAAATGCGGCAAAGAAAACTGTTGGCTGATTCGATTCATGCGCTTGCAACAGCAGGTGTTTCTTTTGATTCCCTCGTGATGAAATATTCAGATGACATGAGCAGTGCCCCAAAAGGCGGTATCATCGAGGATATCCAGGTTGGCAAGTATGATCCTTTGTTTGAAGAGCTGGTCATGCGGTTAAAAAAAGATGGCGAAATTGCACCAGTATTGTCAACAGATCTTGGCTTTCACATCATCAAAAGAATATCCAACCAACCCATAGAACAGTCTCTGTCCAACGCAGCGCCGGCATTGAAAGAACTGATCCTGCAGGATGACAGAAAAGCAATTGCCGCAGAAGCCTTCATCAACAAAAACATAGGAAAAAATGGCCTGACAGCCAATACAGCCAACAAGGAGGCCTATGTTGCCAAACACCTGGAAAAATTCAACCCTGCCTATGGAGCACAGATCAAGGATTTCAAAGATGGGAATCTGCTTTTTGAAATCATGGATAAAAAAGTATGGGGCAAGGCTTCAACAGACCTGGAGGGATTGAAAAAATTCCATGCAAGCAGGGCTACCCAATATAAATGGAAGCAATCCGTTTACGCATTTACCATTACTGCAGAAAACAAACAGACCGCCCTCGCCATCCGAGAAGCATTTGAGAAGGATAGGTCGGTTGAGCAGATCAAGAAAATGTACAGTGAAGTATCTTTTGTAGACAGTGGCCGGTATGAAGCAGGAGAACTCCTTGGTGTTGGTGCCGAGAATGCAAAGTCCGGATTCCTCACGCCCGTTTATACCAATATTTCAGATGAATCTGCCAGCTTCATCATCGTGGCCAATGTGTTCAAAGACCCAAGCATCAAGACTTTTGAAGAAGCGAGGGGATCCGCTATCAATGACTACCAGCAATACCTGGAAGACCTTTGGATTGCATCACTCAAGAAAAAATATCCGGTGGTATTGAACCTCCAAACCTGGAAAACATTGGTAGCAGGCCTACACTAAAAAACCTGGCTCACTGCGTTGTAAACGATTTTGGGTTTGCCCAAGGTATAATAATGCAAAACAGGCACACCTGCTTTCTTCAACTCCTTAGACTGATGTGTGAGCCACTCCTCGCCCACCTTTTCACAGGCCTCATCGGTAAGGCTGCTGTTCATGGCATTGACCAGGTCTTCAGGAAGCTCCACATTGAAAATTCTTGGAATGGCAGAGAGTTGCTTTTTATTGGTCAGTGGCTTTAATCCTGGTACAATGGGAACATTGATGCCTGCAGCCCTGCACCTGTTCACAAAATCAAAATATTTTGCGTTATCAAAAAACATCTGGGTAACAATGTATTCTGCACCTGCGTCCACCTTGGCTTTCAAGTGCCCAAGGTCTTCCTCTAAGCTGGTTGCTTCGAAATGCTTTTCAGGATATCCCGCAACACCCAGACAAAAATTGGTCTTGAATCCATCCAGGATATCCTCTTCAAGATAGAGGCCTTTGTTGAGGCGATCTGCCTGGCGTAAGAGGTCAATGGCATAGTTGTTTCCATTGGGCTCAGGAACAAATCCATTGTCTCCTTTTGCTGCATCTCCACGCAAGACCAATACATTGTCAATCCCCAAAAAATTGAGGTCTATCAATGCATCTTCTGTTTCTCTTTTTGTAAATCCTCCGCAAATCAGGTGCGGAACCGCGTCCACTTGATAATGGTTCATGATGGCCGCACAAATGCCTACCGTTCCTGGCCTTTTCCGCACTTCTACGCGTTCAAAAGAGCCATCCTTTTGCTGTTTGGAAACATGTTCGCTCCTGTGATAGGTAACATTGATGAAAGAGGGCTTGAATTCCATCAACGGGTCAAGGTGCTGAAAAAGGGAATTGATGTTTTTCCCTTTCAATGGAGGCAAAACTTCATACGATAAAATGGTATCCTTGGCCTGGTTGATGTAGTCGATTACTTTCATATTTGCAGTTTGGCTGGTCTGGAAGGCAAAAGTACAGATTATATGCTGATGAAAATTGATACATTTGTATTCAGACATGAGCCTGACCATCCATACAAAGAACCTGATCAAACGCTACAGCAACAGGACTGTAGTGAATGATGTTTCTATTGAAGTTAAGCAGGGAGAAATCGTGGGCCTGTTGGGGCCCAATGGAGCAGGAAAAACAACATCATTTTACATGGTGGTGGGCCTCATCAAACCCGATGAGGGTGAGGTATTCCTCAACGACCTCAACATCACCAGGATGCCTATGTACAAAAGGGCACAGATGGGCATTGGGTACCTGCCCCAGGAGGCTTCCATCTTTCGCAAACTTTCGGTTGAAGACAATATTGCAGCCGTACTTGAAATGACCCGGCTGACCAAGAAAGAGCAAAAACTCAAACAAGAAGAACTGCTTTCAGAATTCCGTTTGACCCATGTGAGAAAAAACAATGGGGATTCACTCAGCGGTGGGGAAAGAAGAAGAACGGAGATTGCAAGGGCATTGGCGGTGGATCCAAAATTCATCCTGCTGGATGAACCTTTTGCCGGTGTAGACCCTATCGCAGTTGAAGACATACAGACCATTGTTGCCCGTCTCAAGCACAAGAACATCGGCATTCTTATTACTGATCACAATGTAAATGAAACCCTTTCCATCTGCGACAGGGCCTATTTGTTGATCGAAGGAAAGATATTCAAGCACGGAACTGCGGAAGAACTTGCGGAAGATCAACAAGTGCGAAGACTCTACCTCGGCAGAAACTTTGAACTCAAAAGAAAGGATTATCTTCATGAGGAAGCCCGTCAAGATTCCCTTTACGGCGATCGCTAAGCCATTCAACCCCAACCATGAAATTGCTAAGTCCTGCCATATCGTCCTTGGCCAGATTGCGCTCCTGGCGCATTGAAGCCTGGATCCAGCATCCCATCTCTGCACAAAGGGAGGTATTGCAAGACCTGGTCACTGCAGCACAGTTCACAGAAATTGGCAGGCAATATGAATTTTCTAAACTGTTCACCACAAAAGCCTTCAAACAGGCTGTTCCCATACACGAATACGAGGACATAAAACCCTATGTGGAAAGGATCATGGCTGGCGAACAGAACCTGCTCTGGAATACCCCCATCAATTGGTTTGCCAAAAGCAGCGGAACAACTTCCGACAAAAGCAAATTCATCCCCGTAAGCCAGGAAAGCCTGGAAGACGGGCATTTCAAGGCGGCAAAAGATGTGCTTTCACTTTATTACATGCAGAACCCGGAATCAGATTTGCTTACCGGAAAAGGCCTGATGATTGGCGGAAGCCATACCATCAACAACCTCCATGAAGAGGCCCATTTTGGAGACCTGAGCGCCGTACTGATGCAGAATACACCCTTCTATGGCAACTGGATCAGAACACCAGATTTGAGGATTGCCTTGATGGACGAATGGGAAGGGAAGATTGAAAAGCTGGCCCAGACCACCATGAACGAAAATGTTACTTCCGTTTCCGGTGTGCCCACCTGGACCATCGTTCTGTTCCAAAGGATCCTGGAATTGACCGGCAAGAAAAACATGAAAGAAGTATGGCCATCGCTGGAGCTTTATTTCCATGGTGGTGTTTCCTTTCATCCCTACAGGGAACAATTCAAAAAATTGATTGGTGGTGATATCCATTACCTGGAAATGTACAATGCCAGCGAAGGGTTCTTTGCCGCCCAGGACATACCCGGATCTGAGGGCATGATGCTTTTCCTGGACCATGGCATTTTCTATGAATTCATGCCGATAGAAGAATATGGCAAAGATGAGCCAAGAACAATTGGGCTCAAAGATGTTGAGGTAGGGCAACATTATGCCCCGGTCATCAGCACCAACGGAGGGCTCTGGCGTTACCTGATTGGAGACACGGTTGAGTTCACCAGTTTAGCACCCTTCCGTATAAAAGTAGTTGGCCGCCTGAAGCTTTACATCAATGCTTTTGGTGAAGAGCTGATCATCGACAATGCTGAGCGGGCGATCGCCGAATCCTGCAAAATCACCGAAGCAATTATTGCAGACTACACTGCAGGCCCGGTTTACTTCAGCGAAGAAGGAAACGGAGCACACGAATGGCTGATAGAGTTTGAAAAAGAACCAAACGACCTCAGCCTTTTCTCCACCATCCTGGATGAGGAATTAAAAAAGCTGAACAGCGATTACGAAGCCAAGCGATACAAGAACATTGCACTCAGGCCTCCCCTTGTCAAATCCCTACCCCAGGGGCATTTCAACAAATGGCTGAAACAGAAAAACAAGCTTGGCGGACAGCACAAGGTACCCCGACTGAGCAATGACAGGAGCATTATTGAGGAGGTGTTGGGGATGGAGGTTTAGAGAGGTTGAGAGATGTTGAAGTATTTACAGGTCCGGATTCTTGCAGTTTTTTCAATAATTTCGCCTTCTCAAACAATAACATGAAACTTCTCGAAAACAAAATAGCCATCGTTACTGGCGCAGCGCGCGGAATTGGTGAAGCCATTGCAGTGAAACTGGCTGAACATGGTGCACACATTGCTTTTACCTATGTAAGCGAGGGCAGTGCCGACAAGGCTGCCGCCCTGGTAAGCAAACTCGAAGGACTGGGCGTGAAAGCAAAAGCATGGAGAAGCAATGCCGGTAATTTTGCTGAATCAGAAGCTTTTGTAAATGACGTGGTGAAAGAATTCGGAACAGTGGATGTTTGCATCAACAATGCAGGCATTTCCAAGGATAACCTGCTGCTCAGGATGACACCCGAACAATGGGATGAAGTTATGGAAGTCAACTTGAAAAGTGTTTTCAACATGACCAAGCAGGTCATCAGGCCGATGATGAAAGCCAGAAAAGGTTCCATTGTCAACATGAGCTCCATCATTGGGATACGTGGTAATGCAGGCCAATCAAGTTATGCAGCCAGCAAGGCCGGTATCATTGGTTTTACCAAATCCATGGCACATGAATTGGGTAGCAGAAACGTTCGCGTGAATGCCATCGCTCCTGGATTTGTAGAGACAGACATGACCCACTATCTTCAGGAAGGAGAGGCTGCGAAGGCATTCCTGGCCAAGATTCCCCTGGGGAGGTTCGGCTCTGCAGAAGAAATTGGCAATACCACCCTGTTCCTGGCATCAGACATGAGCAGTTATATCACTGGGCAGGTGCTCAGCGCCTGTGGAGGCCTGAACATATAAACATATTTATTTTTTAGTATAATTATTTTTTATAAATAACAGCTAAAATTGCGCTTTAATTGACTGGCATCATGTAGTTTTACTACCTGTGACCAGGCAAATATTAGCATACCTGTTATTGGCGATTATCGCGTTCCAATTGCTTCCCCTCAAGGAAGTAGGTGCCCTTATTTACGGCAACCAAATGGTAGAGGAGATCTGTAATTCCTCATCAGACACAGATGGAAAAAGCGCAGAAGGCAGCGAAGAGATTAAAAAGTCTGACCTTTTTTACCACGGCATTCAGCTAAATTTTTCTATACTGCCCATATCGTTGGGTATCAATACCCCCTGGACCCAGGACTATGTATCGCGCCTGGAAGATGATATACCTACCCCTCCCCCCCTTTTCTGTTCCTGATCTTCGATTGATTTTTTGAGAGAACAGAAAACATTATCATGAAAAAATATACCAAGTATTTACAGGCAGATTTTCCTGCCGCTATCGTTGTTTTTTTAGTCGCCCTCCCCCTTTGCCTCGGCATTGCCCTGGGCTCAAAGGCACCCCTTTTCTCAGGCATCATAGCTGGAGTTGTTGGAGGTATTGTCATCGGTTTGTTGAGTGGATCATCCCTGAGTGTCAGCGGGCCAGCCGCTGGGTTAATCGCAATTGTGGCGTCAGCCATTTTAAAACTGCCGAGTTTTGAAACCTTTTTACTGGCTGTTGTTTTGGCCGGTTTTATGCAATTGTTATTGGGCTTTGCAAAAGCAGGAATCCTGGGTGACTTTGTTCCCAATGCAGTGATCAAAGGGATGCTGGCGGCGATCGGTATCATCCTTATTTTAAAACAAATTCCACATCTCATCGGATATGATGCTGATTTTGAAGGCGATGAAACCTTCATACAACCAGACAATCAGAATACGTTTTCAGAATTGCTCAATGCCATCAATATTGAAAGCTGGGGCCCGATGATCATTGGAATTTTATCCCTCCTGATCCTGGTATTGTTTGATAGTAAAACCTTCAAATCAAACAAAGTGTTGAAGCAGGTCCCAGGCGCACTGGTAGCGGTAATCACGGGTATTCTCTTGAATCTTTTTTTCAATACACAGCATAGCACTCTGGTCATCAGCCCAGAGCACATGGTCAATCTGCCCATTGCCAATAATACGGATGAATTCCTGAAATTCTTCAGCTTCCCCGATATCAAACAGATCAGCAATCCTATGGTATGGAGAACTGCTTTAACCATTGCGATTGTAGCCAGTCTTGAAACGCTGCTCAGCCTAGAAGCCGTTGACAAGATGGATCCATTCAAAAGGGTCTCACCCACCAATAGGGAACTCAAGGCACAAGGCGTGGGAAACATGATTTCTGGATTGCTTGGCGGACTTCCATTGACCTCGGTCATTGTCAGAAGTTCTGCAAACATCAATGCAGGGGCAAAATCAAAAATGTCTGCCGTGCTTCACGGCGTACTTTTATTGGTTGCGATTCTGCTTATTCCACAAACCCTCAACCTGATTCCATTGTCAGCACTTGCTGCAATTTTGATTTATACTGGGTATAAACTGGCGAAAATTTCTCTTTTCACGGAATTTTTCGAAAAAGGATGGAATCAATTCATTCCATTCGTTGCTACCATCATTGCAATCCTTTTCTCAGACCTGCTTGTTGGCATCCTGCTGGGCATCATTGTCTCTCTGCTTTTCATGGTGTACAGCAATTTCAGGTCAAGCATCAGTGTGGTCATTGACAACAACAACTATCTGTTCAGGCTAAGAAAGGATGTAACATTCCTGAATAAACCAAGGCTCAAAATGAAGTTGGAGCATTTGCCTGAGAACGCTTATGTACTCATCGATGCTACCCAGGCAGACTTCATTGACAATGATGTTATTGATGTGATCAATGAATTCAAGCAACATGCGGGATTGAAAAACATCGAGGTAGAAATAAAGAAGAACAACAATAAAATGCAACAATTCCTTTAAAACAATCAACATACTATCATGAAACCATACGAAAGATTATTGCTCGAAAATAAAGCCTGGGCTGCCGAGCGTCTTGCAGATGATCCTTCATTTTTTGATCGATTGAAAAATATCCAGACCCCTGAATACTTATGGATAGGATGCAGTGACAGCAGGGTTCCGGCCAATGAAATTACAGGAACACAACCCGGTGAAATATTTGTGCACCGCAACATTGCCAACATGGTTGTCCATACAGATTTGAACATGTTGTCTGTACTTCAATATGCTGTAGAAGTATTGAAGGTAAAACACATCATTGTATGCGGCCACTATGGCTGTGGAGGCGTGAAAGCCGCGATGACACAAACATCACTGGGCATCATCAATAAATGGTTAAGAAACATCAAAGACGTATACCGCATTCACCGGGATGAAGTGGATGCAATTGATGATGAAGGTAAAAGGACCAATAAGCTGATTGAACTCAATGTGCAGGAACAGGTCCTGAACCTAGCCAAAACCTCCATCGTTCAAAAAGCATGGAAAGAAAACAACGCTCCACATTTGCATGGCTGGGTATATGGCCTGGACAATGGATTGATCAAGCCAATATATGAAATGCCTGCAGGCACACATATTGATGACATCTATGAATTTGACAACCTCTGATTTTTCTTAGGCCCTGGCATCAATTTCTGCACAGAGCGCATTGAAGATATCATCAATGGAACCCAGGCCGTTCAGGCTAACCACCTTGTCAAACTGACTGTAGTGGTCTGCAACTGCCAGGGTTTCATTTTTATAGACACTCAACCTTTTTTTCTGCACTTCAGGATCTGCATCATCTGTTCTGCCGGAGGTTTTGGAACGGCCAATCATCCTTGCAATCAATTCCTCCTCAGGTACTTCCATGGCCAATACAACATTGATGGATGTTCCATGTTCACTGAGCAGGGTATCCAGCGCCTCGGCCTGTGGCTTGGTGCGGGGGAATCCATCAAACAAAAATCCATATACACCTGGGTTTGCTGTAATGGCAGCACCAACCATTCCGATGACTACCGCATCCGGCACCAGCTTTCCAGCATCCATGAATGATTTTGCTTCCAGCCCTAGCTGGGTCTGGTTGGCAATTTCAGACCGGAGAATATCACCGGTTGACAAATGCTTGAAGCCGTATTTTGCGATCAGTTTTTCGGATTGTGTGCCTTTTCCGCTACCTGGAGGTCCAAACAGGATCAAATTGAACATCTGTGACAGTTTTATTGTTTTATTTGAGATCCGGTAAGGTTTCATTAACAAAACCGGAAGCCAAAGATAATTAGATTTGTGGTGAAACAAGACCGGAAACTACATCATTACAGGCAAAAACCTTAATGATGCATGAATGGACAAAAGCACTAAATAAAGAACAATGAATAGAATCACTTTCCTCCTGATGGCAACAGCGCTGATACAGTTCAGCTGCAGCAATGCCCAGGAAAAAAACAAAAAAACCGCTACAAAAATGAGTGACACGACAATCAATCCTGCTTTCTCCAGGAACAACGAAGAAAAAGTTGAGCTAACCGAAGAGCAATGGAAAAAGGCACTTACACCTGAGCAGTATTATATTGCCAGGCAGAAGGGCACAGAAAGACCCTGGACCAGCAAGTTTGAAAAGTTTGATGAAAAAGGCACCTATTTCTGTGCCGCCTGTGGCAATACCCTGTTCCAAAGCAATACAAAATTCGACAGTGGTTGTGGATGGCCCAGCTTTTTTGAACCAGTCAACAAAAAAAGCATCATCTATACTCCAGACAATACACTCGGCATGAAAAGAACCGAAGTGCAATGCGGAAAATGCAAGGCCCATCTGGGTCATGTATTTGATGACGGCCCACCGCCTACAGGATTGCGTTATTGCATCAATGGAGTGATCTTGGGGTTTGAGAAGAAGGGTTGAGCTTATCTACCGAAGGCATAGAAGTTGAGGTTATAAAATTAAAATGGGGCCAAGCAATGCTTGACCCCATTTTTATATTTTGAGATGCGAGACAGATAGCTGCTTACTTCGCCTGATCCATCTCAAGCAAAACAGTAATCTCAACATCCTTGCCTACTGCGAGTCCGCCAGTTTCCAAGGCTGGTGCATATTTCAAACCATACTGGAGACGGTCGATGGTAGTCTTGGCTTTGAAACCTGCTTTCACACCACGTCCGGTATTGATTTGACCGCCATAGGTAACATCAAATGTTACAGTTTTGGTCACATCCCTGAGGGTAAGATCGCCAGTAAGGGCATATTTGTTGCCGCCCAATGGCTTCATTGACTTGCTCACGAAGCTCATCTTGGGGAATTTCTCAGCATTAAAGAAATCATCGCTTTTCAGGTGACCATCCCTTTTCTCGTTGTCTGTATTCACAGAAGCAACATCAACAGAGAAATTCACTTTGGCATCAGAAAGATCAGCTTTGGAAGCCACCAGGCTGCCATCAAACATCCTGAAAGACCCTTCCACTTCAGAAACCACCATGTGAGACACGGCAAATTTCACGTTGGAATGCGACTTGTCAACTTTCCATGTAGTCTGGGCCACTGCACCTGAAGCTCCTAAAAGCAAAAAAGCTGCAAGATTGAATAATTGTTTTTTCATTGTACTTGTTTTTGATGTTTAAACACTAAATTAATTCGTTTCACCAACATGGCAAAATGATTCCGTTAAGTTAGACAGATTTTAGGGTAATTTGTTCACCAAAAAGAAATTTTCCGACAAGCTTATTAATCCATAATTTTCCAAAAATTGAACCCGATGGCATTTATAAAAAGGTTTTCATTGTTTTTGCTGCTTGTTGCAATGAGCAGCACTATCTCGTTTGCACAAAAAGTTAATCTGGACCAGTTCAAATCCTGGAAGCCAAGAAACATTGGACCTGCGGGAATGAGTGGCCGCATCACGGCCATCGATGCAGTGGTGGCAGACCCCAATACCATTTACTTGGGCGCAGCTTCAGGTGGTGTATGGAAAACCGTCAATCAAGGCGCAAGCTGGGAAGCTGTATTTGAAGAACAGCCCATCCTCAATATTGGTTCTATAGCCATACAGCAATCCAACCCTTCAACGGTTTGGGTAGGAACAGGAGAAGGAAATCCAAGAAACTCCATCAGCCTCGGAGAAGGCATGTACAAGACCATCGACGGCGGTAAGAGCTGGAAAAAAATGGGGCTTGAGAAAACCCGCAACATCCACCGCATCATTGTAGATCCTTCCAACCCCAATACTGTTTATGCGGGTGCAATAGGCAATCCTTATGCAGAACATCCTGAAAGGGGCGTGTTCAAAACCAATGATGGTGGTGAAACCTGGGACAAGATCCTCTTCACCAATGATACTTCCGGTGTGGCCGACATGATCATGGACCCATCCAATCCCAACAAATTGTTTGTTGCCATGTGGCAACACCGCAGAACTCCCTGGAGCCTCAGCAGTGGCGGACCTGGCAGCGGTCTTTACATGACTTTTGACGGTGGAAAGAACTGGAAAAAATTAGGTGAAAAAGAAGGTTTGCCTGCTGGTAATCTCGGCAGGATCGGACTGGCCATTTCCCGCAGCAACCCCAACCGTGTCTATGCGCTGGTGGAAGCCACAAAAAATGGTCTGTACAAAAGTGATGATGGCGGACAAACCTGGTCGCTCATGAACAGCAACCCTGAGTTTGTTTCCACCAGGCCTTTTTATTTTCAGGAAATTGCCTGCGATCCGCAAAATGAAAACAGGCTCTGGTTGATCTATCAAATGATCTCCAAAAGCGATGATGCAGGTAAGAATTTCGAAGTGGTCATCCCTTACAATGGCATCCATCCAGACCACCATGCATTCTGGATTCATCCCACCAATCCCAATTTCATCATCGACGGAAATGATGGAGGAATCGGGATCACAAGAGACAAGGGCAAGACATGGCTCTTTGACGAAAAGCTGCCCGTAGGTCAATTCTACCATATCAATGTAGACAATGAAATGCCTTATAATGTGATGGGTGGCATGCAGGACAATGGTAGCTGGCGCGGACCGGCCTATACCTGGATGAGTGGCGGCATCAAGAATTATTATTGGGACAACCTCTGGGGTGGCGATGGATTTGATGTAATGCCCGACAAGGACGATGCATCATGGGTATATGCCATGAGCCAGGGCGGATCTGTGGGTCGATACAATGTCAAAACAGGTGAAAGCTGGTATGTAAAGCCTCCTGCGCCAGACCTCAAAACCACCTTGCGTTTCAACTGGAATGCGGCCATTGCACAGGATCCATTCAGCAATTCAACCATCTATTTTGGAAGCCAGCACCTACACCGCTCTACCAACAAAGGTGCTTCATGGGAAATCATTTCACCAGATCTTACCACCAATGACAGTGCCAAAATCGACCAAAGAAACAATGGTGGTATTTCGATAGACATCACTGGTGCGGAGAACTTCTGTACCATCATGACCATTGCCCCTTCATCCAAAGACAACAATGTGATCTGGGCAGGAACAGACGATGGCAATGTGCAGCTGACAAGAGACGGAGGCAAGACCTGGACAAACTTCAGGGGAAAAATACCAGGACTGCCCGTTGGTGCCTGGATACCGCAAATACAGGCTTCCAGGTTCAACGCGGCAGAAGCATTTGTAGTGGCCAATGATTACAGAAGAGGCGATTTCAAACCCTATATTTTCAGGACCACCGATTATGGAAAAACATGGACAAGGTTGGTGGATGAGAAAAAAGTAATCGGCTATGCCCTCTGTGTTTTGCAAGATCCAACAGAGCCCAACCTGATCTTTGCCGGAACCGAGCAGGGACTTTGGGTAAGCCTTGACAATGGTGCCAGCTTCCAGCAATGGAAAAATGGATACCCCAGTGTTTCTACCTATGACCTTGCTATCCAGGAGCGCGAAGCAGATCTTGTGATTGCTACTTTTGGCCGTGCACTCTGGATTCTTGACGACATCCGGCCGCTGAGAAAACTTGCCGCCAACAAGGGCATGTTGAACAAGACTTTTGTCGCGTTTGACAGCCGCAATGTGGTGCAGGCCCAATTCAAAAATGCTCCAGGATATGAGTGGAGCACCTGGGGAATCTGGGATGCCGACAACAGGCCAGCCAATGCACCCATCTCCTATTACATCAAAGCCTCCTCAGATACATCGGCAAAAGCCAAAAAAGATTCAGTTGTTGTAAAAATTTACAACGATAAAAATGAAGTGATCAGGAACCTCAGATGGGCTGCTGATTCAGGTTTCAACAGGGCTTATTGGGGAATGGAAGAAAAAGGATACCGCACACCGGGTGCTGGTGGTGGAAGAAGAATGGGCGGAGGCGGAGGCCGTGGAGGCGCAGAACCAGGAGGACAGCAGGCTTTACCGGGTACATACAAGGTGGTTTTGGCTTACAAAGGCATCAGCGACTCTACCATGATCACGCTTTTGGATGATCCAAGATTGGGCAACAGAAACAACATCAAGGTGGCACAAGCTGCACTGCGTGCTGAATTGAAGAAAAGCGGAGACCAGCTGATTGAAGCAATGGACCTTTTGACGGAGGCTGACGAAGCAAGCAAAAAAGTGGACACCTATATCAAGGAAATGAAAGGTGCGACGGTTGATTCACTTAAAAAATCAACCAAGAAACTTCAGGACGAGATCAAGGTATTGAGAGAATTCATCAATGGTACAACCCAAACCAAACAGGGCTATGGACAGGTTCCTCAAATCACGGTCATGAACCAATACCAGCAGGCAAGCAGTGCCATCAGTTCAAAAGCCATTGAACCGGGAACGCAGGAAAAAATGTTGGTGGAAAGAGCAGCAGGCCTGATCAATGAAGCTGTGAAAAAAGTAAATGCATTCAAGGAAGGCAGCTGGAAAAAATACATGGAGCAGGTGGGAGCAACGAAGATGGATCCTTTTGGAAAATAATGTTTTGATTAAAAAGCCATGGGTTGAGGAGAATTCCCAGACCCATGGCTTTTTCAATTAATTCCTGTTCACCAAAAACTGAAAAGGCTTGAGTGAATTGGGTTTCAGCACCCTTGCAATGGAAAGATGATCATGGAGGATCTTAAACCGGTTGATGTCAATGAGTTCATAAGCAACACAGAGCGATGCTGTTGTTTCAACATTTTGCAACAGATTGTTCAGGACAGCAACTTCCATCTCAATAGAAATTTTATCCCGAACATCATCCTTGCGGAGCAACAACAAATCCCTGGTTTGACGTTTCATAATTATTTCAATACCCCACGAAACCTTTTTTGGGAGGACAGCCACAATTATTTTTGTTGCTGACACCACAAGACATCATGGTTGATATGCTTATTAATAAAAAAACAACTAAAATTGTTCTCTTCAATGTTGGTTTCATCTACTGCTAATGTACATTTTATGTAAATTAAAAATTCAAATGCCGGCCAATTATAACATTTTATAAAAAATCTACTCATTCCTACCAATAAGCAAATAGCAAGACCTGCCGCACTGATTGCCCCACTGGACTGGGGGCTGGGGCATGCCACCCGTTGCATCCCCCTGATCAGCTACCTGCTTGAACGGGGATGGGAGCTTAGCCTTGCCGCTGAGGGGAATATAGCGGCTTTGCTGTCAAAGGAATTCCCTCAACTCAAGGTAATCCCCCTCAAAGGCTACCGCATCACCTACCCCAACAAAGGCGCATTGTTCATCCCCAAGATTTTGCTTCAGGTTCCTAAAATCATTCGTTCCATCAGTAATGAACACCAATGGCTGGACCATCAACTGGATACGAACAAATGGGATCTGATCATCAGCGACAACCGCTACGGGCTCTACACCACCAGAACCCGGACTGTTTTCATCACCCACCAGCTGGGCATCATTTCTGGGTTTGGTAAACTGGGTGATATACTATTAAGAACCATGCTTTACAGATGGATCAACCGGTTCAATACCTGCTGGATACCCGATGCTGCAGGGGTTGTCAATATAGCTGGAAAACTATCGCATCCCTTTTCCATGCCGAACCATTATGCATTCATTGGGCCCCTCTCCCGTTTGG
>CALPWM020000015.1 GCA_943327275.2 Chitinophaga pinensis | reverse complement strand
TAACCCAGTTCTCCTGTAGGCTCGTAGAGAAAAAGCAGTGCCTGGATCAGGTAAGCCACATCATCCAAAAATGCAGGATACTTTGATATGCCCGCTTTGTGCGTATGCAAAAGCTGACCTGTTGTTTGGTGTTCAAAACTGCTCAATAAAAATGCCATGTTTTGGGTTGCAATGGCGATCCAGTCCTCTCTGCCAAATGCTTGCCCAGCTTTGGAAAGGGCCTGGTTGAACAGGGCATTCCAGCCCAAAATAATCTTGTCATCTGTTGCCGGTCTCACCCTTTTGCTGCGGCAAGCCATCAGTTTTTTTTTGGCCAAAGACAGGAAGTTCAATGCCGATTCTTCGGAAAGTCCGATATCCTTTGCCCACTCCTGAATGCTTTTTTGCATGTGGAGGATATTCACCTCTTCCCAGTTCCCATGTTCAGTCACACCATACAAAGCAGCTATAGCGACAGCATCCGCTCCCAGCACTTGATCAAATTCCTTTTTGTCCCATGTATAAAACTTTCCCTCCTCCCCTTCGCTGTCTGCATCCAATGCAGCGTAAAAACCGCCATTGGCATCCTGTAATTCCCTTTGCATAAAACCAATGGTTTCCTCTGCTACCCTTTTGTACTCCTGGTCTGCAGTGAGTTGAAATGCTTCAGCCACAACCAAGAGCAGCAAGGCATTGTCGTATGTCATTTTCTCAAAATGGGGTGCCAGCCATTGGGCATCGGTAGAATACCGGCAAAATCCTCCACCCAATTGGTCATAGATGCCACCCCGCATCATTTTTTTCAGGCTAAGCGTTGCCTGCTCCAAAGATTCTTTGTTGCCGGTGAAATGGTGATAACGCAACAGGTACTGAATGGTATAGGTTTGCGGAAACTTGGGAGCATTGCCAAATCCACCCTCCACCTGATCTGCCGCCCCCATGATGTTGTTGAATATTTTCTGGGTTTGCTGCTGGGTAAACATTTCCTCTTGGGATATTTGAAAGCCGCTGTTGGATTTGAGGGTGTTTGCCTTTTGGAGGTGCTCAATCAGGTTGTTCGCCTGCTCCTCAATGTCTGCCCTTCTTTTTTGGTAGGCCCCATGAATCTGGACCAGTACCTCCTTCCATGAGATTCGGCTGTGCATGCTTTGGGGAGGAAAATAAGTACCTCCATAAAATGGCCTGCCATCGCTGGTCAGGAACATGTTCAGGGGCCATCCGCCATTGCCACTTGTGGCTTGCAGGGCATCCATGAAAAAATGATCCAGGTCGGGCCTTTCTTCCCTGTCTATCTTGATGCAAATGAAATACTGGTTCATCAAGCTGGCGGTTTGAATGTCTTCAAAGCTCCCCCGCTCCATGACATGGCACCAATGGCAGGCTGCATAGCCAATGCTCACAAGGATAGGCTTGTCTTCCTGTCTAGCCTTCTGCAGTGCCTCATCTCCCCAGGCATACCAATCAACAGGATTATGGGCATGCTGCAGCAAGTAAAGACTGGTTTCGTTGATGAGGCGGTTGGTAGTGTTCATAAAAAAGAACCCCGGAATTCCGGGGCTGTATTATTGCATTAATAAGATTATTTGGCTTTCTTCCGCTCTGTAAGAAACTTCTCGAGGGCTGCAACCATTGAAGGCACCTGAGGGTCTGGTGCTTTGATTTGCAGGTTGAGACCAGCTTCTTCAATGGCTTTTGAAGTATTGCTTCCAAACGCTCCAATGAAAGTTCCGTTTTGGGTAAATCCTGGAAAATTTTCCAAAAGACTTTTCACACCACTTGGGGTAAAAAAACAGATCACATCAAAATCATGTGCAGAAATCCGGGATTTGATATCGCAACTGATCGTCCTGTACATGTAAGGATTTACAAACTCACAATGATGATTTTTCAACCAGCCAACGATTTCGTTGTCCTGCTGGTTTTCAGAGCAGGGATAAATGAATTTTTCATTTTCCTTGTGCTTGTTGATGGCATCAAAAAGCCCTTTGTTCGTTCCGTCTGCACTAAAGAAAACTTTCCGCTTTCTATACAGGATGAACTTCTGAAGGTAAAGAGCGACAGACTCACTGATGCAAAAATATTTGGTATCAGCAGAAACAACCACCTTCATCTCTTCACAAATGCGGAAGAAGTGATCAATGGCATTTTTACTGGTTAGGATAACGGCAGAATAGCCGGCAATATCAATTTTTTGTTTCCTGAAATCTTTGGATTGAATGGCCTCCAGCTGAATAAAAGGCATGAATTCCATTTGTACACTGTACTTAGCAGCCAATTCGAAATAGGGAGATTTGATGGATTCGGGCTTGGGTTGGGTAATCAGAATCCTTTTGACAGCCTTCTTTTCACCTGCTTCCGATTTCTTTCCGTTTTTGACCATGGCTTGCGCTGATATTATACAAAATTATAAAAAATTGGCGTATTTACACTGAAGCATTTGAATTTACAAGTAGCCACCCAATAAAAACGTGAAACTTCTGGCTATGAATTTCAGCATCACGGCAGATGGGAGAATTTCAAGGGAGATGACAGCAAGAAAAAAGTTGAAGACGCCCAATCTGGCCTGTTTGGAAAAAACCTGAAATCCCCTGATGAATCGGATCAGAAAAATTATGGCAAGTAAACAGAGGGAGAGCTTAAAAATGAAAAAACTTGAACCAGGTTCAACAAAAGCCATCAAAAATGAGGCAAACAACATCAGTAAACCGGATATCTTGTTGTTGAGAAAAATAATAAAAACATAACCATCAAAGGGTTCTCGCAAATTGAATATCCATCCCATAAACTGCAGGAATACAAATTTGAATGCATAGACAATCACCAGAAAAACAAATATCAATCCCATCAACTGCCACCGTTCTATTCCTGTAAAAAGCCGATTACCTCCCAAGCCAAAAAAAACAAAAATGGTTCCAGAGAGGATAAACAAAAGGTTCATCAGAAAGGCAGCAATCGGCGCTTGTGACATTTGGTCTTTTGCCTGTCGGTACACAAATCCTTCATTCGCAAATACCCGAAATACTTTCTTAAGATAACTCCCGAAAACTGCATTGATCAGGGAAAGAAACAAAAACAGGAAAGCAAAGCTGTAAAAAATCCACTCCAGGTTTGGGGGATTTCTCTTTGAAATAAACTGCCCTAAGGCCTGGGCATTGGTCTTGTAAAATTGAACTTTTGCCAAGTATGTGGACACATAATTGCCATAAAATCCTTTGGTCTGAACGAGTTCGATCCTGTTGAGCTCAGTAGAATCAATAGGGCGGTGGTTGAGGATGAATGCCTTTTTTACGGAGTCGGCAATCAGGCTATCAATGTTGGCAGAAATCAATTCAGGAATAGCAAAATTCGACTCCTGGGCAGCTGCAGGTGACATGCCCAACAGGAAAACGATAAACATAAGATATTTGAACCTGTACATATTGCACAACAAAATTAGTTCATTGGATCAACTAAAACAGACTTACAAATCCAAAATGAATTTTTGACTCCCGAAAATTGAAAGGAAGGTCCTTGTTTTTCCCGGCTGCATAGGCCAAATTGAACATGCCGGCCTTGGTTTCCAAAGCAAGCCCAACCCCCACTCCTGCATATTTTCCTTGTAGATTTCCTTGGATGGATTTTCTGCCAAGATGGGCTGCATCAAGAAAAGAAAACAAATAGGATGAGCTACCAATAAGATACCTATACTCAATAGTTGCAATGGCATACTCACTGGCAAAAAAACTTTCCTCATCAAAACCCCTCAATGTTTTTATCCCTCCCAACTGGAACAATTCATTCAGAAAAAGTTTTTTTCCATTGATCCAGCCTGCCTGTACACCAGTGCGAATGGTGGCATTTTGACCCAATGGGATGAATTGATCAATCTTCATGTTCATCCTGAACTGAGCGGTAGAAAGGGTCATGGTATCATAGAGGCCTGAAAAATCAAATGCATTGTTGAGCTGATCCTTTTTCAGGCTGGTAATGGCATTGTTTTTCAAGAGCTTTCTGATTCCTCCCAAGAATGTAAGGTTGAAGTCCATGCCTTTGCGGGGATTGAACCGGTAATCTGTTCCATTGTACTGAAATTCTGCGCCAATATTGGTGGTGCGCAGGTCTAAAAACACAGGCAGTTTTTTAGTGCGCTTGATGAAGTTGGTATCGACCTCAATCAGGTTGCTCGCATACTGCTGAATAAAAAGTTTTGCCAGCTGCTTTTTGTTGACCTCATACTGCAGCCCGAGCCTTGTATTGATGTTGATGAAAGAGGAATCCTTTTTCAGCAAATTGAACCTGAAATCAATGCCTGCATTGCTCTTGAACATATAAGGCTTTTGAAATCCAATCTGCAGCCGGGGTGATTTTACCTGTAGTTGTTGCCAGTTGAGCATGAAATTTTCTCCCGCACCAAATGTATTTTTAAGGTCCAGATCTGCCTCTCCTGTGAGCAACATTTTTCCTCCCAATTGTTGGCTGGAAGGCATCAAGCCTGCCAGCAGGTTAAAGCGGCTGCTCCGCTGGGGCTCCAGGTAAAGGTTGACAGAGGCGCCTGTACCCAGAAGACTGAGGTCCCAGGGCCTTGATTCTTTTACAAATCCCAATGATGATAATCGGCCGGACAAAGCATCCAAATTGCTTTTCCTGTAAATCCCTCCACCACCGAGGGCAAGGTATTGTTGTAAAAATCCTTTCTTGATGAACAGTTGGCCTTCAATATGTAGGCTATCTATCCGGTACAAAGGTCCTTTGATCGCCCTCAGTCTTGCGCAGAGCTCATTTCCCTTGAAATAACTGCTGTCAAGCTGAATAGAAGCAAAGGGATATCCATTTTCCTCAAAATTCCGGAGGATGGTTTCTTTGAGCAAGGCGATGGAAGCCATGGTCAACAACTCACCGACCACGGGTTGGATGGTACTGCTTTTTATGCTTTCGACATCAATAATAGAACTGTCTACTATCAATTCTCCCCATTTGTATTGGTCTCCTAAATAAATCCAGGCCTTTGTAAGATTTTGCTCAACCAAGATGCTGTCCACTGAAATGGCCAGATAACCCTTGCGTTGAAGGCTTTCAACAACAGTTGTTTTCAAATAAAGAGCGATGGATTCTTTTGTAGAGAAATCAGCAGGAATGCTGACGAGTTCGGACAAAGCTGTATTACCTTTGTCTGTACAGTTCAATTCAAGCTTATGCTTTTCCTGGGCCATTGTTGAAAAGGGGCTGCAGAAAAGAATGAAGAGTAAAAATGAAATTGAGCGTTGCACGTTCACAAATCTACACAGCTTCTTCTAATCAAGATCAAATGGCCGGCATTTACATCCATATCCCCTTCTGCAGAAAAGCTTGCCATTACTGCAATTTTCATTTTTCAACCTCTTTGGGGAAGGCAGAGGCCATGGAGAAATCCATCATCAAAGAAATCGCCCTTCGGTCATCCGAATCAAGAGATGAGATTCAGACGATTTACTTTGGCGGAGGTACTCCCTCTATCCTTGAGCCAGAAACCATAAACAAGATGTTGCAGGCCATCAATGCCCATTATGCGGTAAGCAATGATGCAGAAATCACCCTGGAAGCGAATCCTGACGATATAACAGCAGCAAAAGCCAAGGCCTGGAAACAAATGGGCATCAACCGATTCAGCATTGGTGTGCAGTCCTTTGCTGACCAAAACCTGCAATGGATGAACAGGGCGCATGATGCCCGGCAGTCAATAAAATGCATCCAGACCATCCGGGAAGCGGGATTCGAAAATTTCAGCATTGACCTGATTTATGGAACACCAGGTCAAACCCAGCAAGGCTGGATCAAAGACCTCGAAAAAGCCATTGAAATGAAGATCCCCCACCTCTCCTGTTATGCACTTACCGTAGAAGAGGGAACGGCACTGCACCACATGATAGGCAGCGGTAAAAAAGAAAAAATCAGTGCAGATGAACAGGCCGAAAGATTTGAAGCACTTGTTCAACTGACCAGCTCTGCTGGATACATCCATTATGAAATCTCCAATCTTGCTTTACCAGGAAAAGAGAGCAAACACAACAGTGCCTATTGGGAAGGCAAGCCCTATCTGGGTTTCGGACCTTCGGCACACTCTTTTAGCGGAACAAAAAGAAGCTGGAACATTGCTGACAACCTGAAATACATCCAATCCATCGAAGCCGGAATCCTGCCCTTTGAAGAAGAAACACTGCGAGAAATTGACCAACTCAATGAATACATCATGACTTCCTTGCGGTCTATCAATGGGATGCAAAAAGAAACCATCAAAACAAGATGGGGCTTGGATAAACTGGAGGTCATATCCATAGAAATAGAACAGTTCATCAACTCAGGAAAAATAATTGCAACCGAGAACGCCTGGTTATTATCTGGCGAAGGAAGGTTTTTTGCAGATGGTATTGCTTCCTCCCTTTTTTTCCTGGAAGATTGATCAAACCAATACCACCTCAATTTTTTCAAAGGCCCTGATCGGATCCTCTGCTTCCCAGAGAATGTTGTATATGCCAGTGGCAATCGGCATATCTGCCCTTACCTTTTCGTTCAATGCAGCAATGCTTTTTGAGGCAGGATATCCTTCAGCAACCATTTGCATGGCGAGCTTTGTGGCTTCAACACTGTATCCCTTCCCGATCATGTTTCCAAAAGATCGGTTTCTGCTGAAAAGCGAATAACAGGTCACCAACAAATCTCCCAAATAAACAGAAGAAGAATAATTGATACAAGACGAAACCTCGCCGGAAATTTCCTTCAAAAAACGAGACATTTCTGCAGCCGCATTGGCCACCAAGACACTTTGAAAATTATCTCCGTACCCCAAGCCATGTGCAATGCCAGCACCCATGGCATAGATATTTTTGAGTACCGCAGCATATTGCACACCAATAACATCTTCGCTCAGCACGGTATTGATGTAGGATGTTTTGAAACAAGCTGCTGTGGCTTCAGTAACCTGCGGGTTGATGCCCGCAAATGTGAGGTAGGAAAGCTTTTCACCTGCCACTTCTTCAGCATGACAGGGACCCATGATGGTGATATAATTATTCAGATCAAAGCCCTGAACCATGGCAAGCCGCTCATTCAGGAGCATGTTCGTTGAAGGAAGCATTCCCTTGACTGCTGAGACGATTTTTATCCCTTTGGCAATCAGCGCTAGATAGGGTTCAATGTAATTCTCTGCATAGGCAGAAGGTACTGCTATCACAACAGCTTCTGCTTGTGCATATACCGCTTCCGGATCCGTGGTAATGGACAATAACTTGTTGTCGAAATAAACGGAACTGAGGTATTTGGGATTGTGGTGCCGCGAACGGATATGCGCCGCCAATTTTTCAGAACGCACACACCAGATAACCTGGTGTCCATTGTCTGTAAGGATTTTTACCAAAGCTGATCCCCAGCTGCCACTGCCGATTACGCCTATATTCATTGAGGGACGTTGAAGGGGTTGAAGAAGTTTAAGGGGTTGAAGATAATACTTAATCGCGTTACGCTACTTCAACAGCCGCAGGCGACTTCAACCTCTTCAACAGCTTCAACCGTGTATTCAAAACATCTATTTCTTCACTTCAAACAATTCTTCCTTCTTTACCACTGTAACTTTCATTCCAGTGCGGAGTGTTTTGCTGACAACTGTATAGGGTCCAACAATCACTTCGTCTCCTTCTTTGATGCCATCAAGAATTTCAATGTTGTTGATGTCTTGGATGGCAGTTTTGACCTTTACCCTTTTAACCGTTCCATCTTTTTGTAAGACAAACACCACTTCATCCAAAGCATCTAAATCCTTGATGGTTACATCAGGACCTGCAGTTTCTTCAGGAGAGCCTGATTTCTTTTCTTTTTTCACTTCTTTTCCAACCGCAGCAGTATCAGACCTATCGCGGGTGGTTACTGCATTGATGGGAACAGAAATAACATTGGCATGGGTGTTGGTCTGTATATCAGCATTGGCGCTCATCCCCGGACGAAACGGAAAACTCTTGGGCTTTGATGGATCAATCAAATCAGCATAAGAAGCTGGAATCAACCTGATCCTTACTTCATAATTCGTTACATCAGATGATGAAGTCGAAACAGCGCCACCTGTACCTCGGCTGGTACTGGAGATCTGTGTCACCACTCCTTTGAATTTTCTTTTGTTGTAAGCATCCACTTCAACCAAGGCAGTATCGCCAATGGTCACTTTAGGGATATCATTCTCACCAACGTCAACCCTTACTTCAATCACACGCATGTCTGCAATACGCATCATTTCAGTACCTGCCATCATCGAGTTGCCTACAACACGCTCTCCCTTTTTCACATTCAACAAAGAAACAATTCCATCCATGGGCGCAAACACACTGGTTCTGCCAAGATCCTTGTCAGCACGCTGAAGGCTTGCCCTGGCACTGGCCACTCCGGCTTGTCCACTTTTTATTGATTGCGTGGCCGCACTATAATCTGCTTTTGCAGTAAGAAAGGCGTTCTCAGCCTGCTCAAATTCTAATTTGGAGATGACCTTTTCCTGGAACAATTGCTTTTGGCGGTTGTACTGGCGTTCTGCCTGGTCCAGCCTCGCCTTGAAAGAGCCTAAAGAAGCACTTGCATTTTCAACCTGCGCCATTTGTTGTGCAACACCGGCTGCGGCCTGATCACGCTGTGTGGCATAAATGTCTGCATACACCATGGCCAGTAGTTGGCCTTTGCTAACACTGTCGCCCTCTTGAACAGTGAGCTGCATGATTTCACCAGATATATCCGGGCTGATTTTCAGCTCGATTTCAGGATATACTTTTCCACTGGCAGTAACAACCTCAATGATGTCCTTGCGAGAAGCTTTTTCTACAGCTACTTTAGTTCCTTCTTCTTTTCCGATGATTCCTTTCTGCTTCAGCACCAACAATGTGATGACAACAACAGCAATTCCTGAAAGGATCCAGATCCATTTTTTGTTCATTTCTTTTTCTTTACTTGATTATAAACGAAGCCCTTGCCCTTTATAGAATTCGAGGACTTTCATTCTGAATACATATTCATACTGAGCAACCACCTTATCCACTTTTGCCCTGGTAAGGTTGTTCTGGTTGTTCAGCCATTCGATGGTTTGCATCACACCCAGCTCATACCTTCTGCTGGCAAGGTCAAATGAACGCTGCGCTGTAGACACTGACTTCTCCCTTGCAAGATAGGTCTGGAAGGCTCCACTGGCACTGTAGTAAGCCGTATAGATGTCCTGTTTCAACTGCAACTTGTCCCTTTCTATGGAAAGGTCACTGCGCTTGATGTCCAACCTTGCACGCTTCATGTTACCGCGGGCCTGCCCCCCATTGAAAATGGGCACATTGATGGACAAACCAAGTCCTTGCCCAAACTGATCCCTCAACTGTCTTCCGTATCCATCCCAATATTGACCGAACTTGCGGTCAACAAAATTAACATCAAAGTTGGGTGCATAGACCGGCACTTGGGTTGTACCCTGCTTTATGTATGCTCCTGTGCTTTGTTCACCTACATACCTCACACCTGTACTCTTTAATAGAAACTGATTGAAGTTGGTGGCCAATTGACCAAATGCAGAAACAGAAGGTTTCATCTGTGCTTCGGCAACCAACAATCCTTTTTCAGCCGCTTTTCTCCTCAATTCATTGAGCCTAATCTGTGGCTGTGAAGCAAGTGCCGTTTGATAAACATCTTCAGGACGAATCTCCAAAAGATTATCAACCGGAATTTTATCCACTGGAGGAATGACCAGTTCAAAAGCCTGGTCTGCCGGCAGATTGAGCAATGCCTTGAGCGATAGTTTGTCCAACTCTGACTGGGATTTTGCCTGAACATAGGTGGCACTGTCACGAGCAACAGTGGCTTCCAATTCAGCAGCATTGAGCTCAGGAAGGCTGCCCGCATCAACCAGTTTGCGCGTATTCTTTGACTGGGCATTGGTTTGCTCCAGCACAATTCTGCTAATTTCCACCTGCTCATAACTCAACAAGGCGCGGAGATAGAGCTGGGCGATGCTCAAGGCGATGTCATTGCTGGCCTTGTCTACTGCCGCCTTGTCCGCCTCAAGCGTAAGCTTATTGGCAGCTTCCGTATTTTTCCTGCTCTTGAAATTGAACAACAACACATTGGATGAAATTGACATTTGCTCAAACATGGCAGATCGACTCGTAAAAACGTTTGTAGTCCTGTCCAGCGTTCGTCCGAATGAGAAGCCATGGGTTAGACCATATGAAAGGCTTGGCAGTTTTTGCAAAGAAGACTGCTGATAATCAATTACAGATTGCTCAGCTTGGATGGCGGCCTGCCTAACTGAAATATTATTTTTCATCCCGTAATCAACACATCGCCTGAGATCCCATTTGTTGTCTTGACCGAATGCTCCTGTAATGGCTGTGCAAAAGAATAGACCGACTAAAACCCTCGATATCATAGAATTGAGTTGAATCATCACTTTCCAGGAGGTTCCTGAAATACAGTGCAAAGATTCAACTAAATGGGGGATTATCAAAATCGTTCGTCCTTGCTAACGACCGCTTACAACAGTTCAATGGCACTGAAGGCCTTTCCGAGGTCCCTGATCAAGAACTCAGGATCCTCCAGGCCAACATAGATCCGGACCAAGCGATGTGTGGGGTTGAGCGGGTCAAACGCATGTTGTGGGATGCTTGCGCATTTTGGAATCACCAGAGACTCGTGACCGCCCCAACTCACTGCCATCCTGAAGTGCTTCAGGGAATTGCAGAATTTTTCAATTTCCTGGATTTCCTGCGCTTTGATATAAAAAGAGATCAACCCACAGGCATTTTTCATCTGGCTTTGAGCAAGTGTAAACTGTGCATACGATGGATCAAGCGGAAAGATAATAGATTCAATTTCTTTGACTGTTTTAAGGTAAGCCAATACTTTCTGTGTTGAAGCTGTGATCCTATCAATCCTTGCAGGAAGGGTTCTCAGACCGCGCAACAACAACCAGGCATTAAAGGGTTGAATCCCATTGCCCGCACAGAGGTATTCGCTGTTGAATATTTTTCGCATCATGGCAGCGCTGCCGCAAAGCACCCCTCCCAGCGTATCGCTGTGTCCACCAATATACTTAGTGGCTGTCTGCATCGCAATGTCGATGCCCAATTCAATCGGCTTTTGATAAAGCGGTGTGCAATAGCTGTTATCAATGATGGTGATGATGCCCCTGGGTCTTGCAAAATCGGCGATGGCCCTGAGGTCTTGAATATCCAACCACCAGGAATTGGGAGACTCCAGGTAAATCAAGGTGGTGTTGTCTTGCACATGTGAAAGGAATGATGCAGTATCAGCCCCATCGGCATACGTTACTGTTACGCCAAATCTTGAAAGAATCTGGTCAAACAGGTGCGCAGTCCAGGAGTAGGGATGGGTCACACTCAATACATGATCCCCTGCTTTCACGTTGGCAACAATACCCGCGAAAGTGGCAGCAGCACCATTGTTGAAGACAAGTGCATCTTCTGCGCCATCCAATGCTGCAAGCTTTTTTCGGAGGATATCCACCGTTGGATTCAGCCCCCTGCTGTAGAGATAGCCGCCCATTTCATCTTCAAAAGCCTTGCGCATTTCGGCAACGGTTTCAAAAGCAAAGTTGCTGGTCTGTATGATGGGTGGAGCAATAGCATTGAAATAAGATGCATGGTCTTCACCAAGATGATTGATGATGAAGGAGATGTCTTGCGCTTCGTTATGCATGGATGCTTTTCTTTTTTCTGGTCAGGAAAAACAACAGCAGAAATCCTGCCAATACAGCTGTTGCAGTAAGCGCCGTTTCTGGTTTATCCATGGCGATATTGGTGGCAACAAAAACATATGCAGCGATAAAGATGATTGGCATCACCGGGAAAAAACGCATGGAATAGATCTGTGATTTATCGAGGTGCTGTGTGCGTTTTCTGATGATGAAAATCGTGGCTGCAGAAAAGGCCATGCCAATCGAATCCAGGAAAATGGTAAAACTCAGGATCTTATCGAATGTGTCGGCAAAAAACAACACCACCACGCTGATCAGCGCATAAACAGTAAGGCTTACAGTGAGCACATCGCGTTTCTCATCTTTTTTTCCAAAGGCTTTTGGCAGGATGCCGTCCTGGCTCATGGCATACATGACACGCGGATTGCTGAGCAACAATACATTCACATAGGCCAATACTGCTATGAACAATAAGATTGAAAATGCATACCTACCCGTAGGCCCGAACATCCGCTCTGCAACAATGGCAGCAATCCCTTTTGCATTTTTCAGTTCCTCAAATCCAATGACCCTGTAGTAAGCGTAACTGACAGAAAGGTACAAGAGGATGATCACCATGATGCCAATGAAAATTCCCTTGGGAAGATTCTTTTGTGGGTTCTTTACTTCATCTCCAAAATTGATGGTTTGCTGGTATCCGCCGTAGGTAAAAGAAACAGCAATCAGTGCCAAACCAAAAGACTTTACATAATCGATGAACTTGAAATCCCCGGTTGGGATGGTGATGGCTGGCGGGATATTTTTAACAGGAAAAAAAATAGCAGACACGATCAATAAGATCATGGAAATCTTGATGAGCATCAGGATGTTCTGCGCAGTGGAACTCATGCGCAAACCCAGCAAGTTGATGCCGTAAAACATGGCAATCGCCACCATGGCAATCAAAGCCTTTACAAAGTCGGTTGGTGGCACGGCAAAAATAATCTGCGATATGTATTCACTGCCAATCAAGGCAACGCCTGAAAGAGAAGCTGCATTGGAAATGAGGATGATGCAGTTGACGGCAAATGCAATGGAGGGATGATAACAGGTGGCAAATATTTTATAATATCCACCAGTGATGGGATAACGGGATCCGATTTCTGCATAGGTAAGTGCGCCGCATAGGGCAATGAATCCACCCACAATCCAGCTGATGAAAAATACATTGGGCGTGATGGCAGCCCTTGCAGAATCTGAGGCTGTCCTGAAAATGCCCATGCCGATCACCAATCCGATAACGATCATGGTCAGGTCAAAAAGGTTGAGTTGGGTTTTCTTTGATGGGGTCATGCGTTGAAGATAATAAAAAGCGATGAGGGAGGGAACATGCCAGCTGATTTTTCAGGAATCCACAGGATGTGGACATCCTGATCATCCAGGCAAATCCCTATCCCATACCTTTGCTCTGCATTACGGTTGAAGATCGTGTAAACGAGATTCATTAAAAGGGAAGTCCGGTTCCATTCCGGCGCTATCCCCGTAGCTGTAAAAACCTTCTCGCTTCAAGCGAGACCATTTCCTCCACAGCCACTGCGCAAGCGGGAAGGCCGGAAATGGGGTTGAGCCAGAAGACCTGCCTGATGCAACATTAATTAACCAGGGCTTTCGGGAGAAAAGCTGGGATGAATTTTCTGCCACAGCAGTCAACCATTTCTGTATTATCCGAAGGTTCATAGTAAAATAACTATGACCAAAAATTTCATTGCATTCTTGCTGCTCATTGGATTGGGCACAACCGCACAAACTGATTCAAGCAAACAGCTGAACGAAATCATTGTAACCGCCAACAGGTTCCCACAGAAACAGGTCAATACGGGAAAAGTAATGACCGTGATCAACAAACAAGAGATTGAGCGCTCTCCATTTGCGTCCGTCGGAGAGTTGTTGGCAAGACAATCTGGCGTCACTGTCATTGGTGCCAACAATGCACCAGGCACCAACAATGATCTCTATGTCCGTGGTGGAGGAACCGGCAAGACCCTTGTCTTGGTAGATGGCTTTCCTGCCTATGACGGGTCTACGATCCGTTCCACTTTCGACATCAATTTTTTACCCTTAGGTGAAGTAGAAAGGATTGAAATCCTGAAGGGCGGACAATCCACCCTCTACGGTTCTGATGCAGTGGCAGGAGTCATCAACATCATCACCAGAAAAAATGAAAACGGTAAACCTGCGCTGGGACTCCACCTGTCTACAGGATCATTTGGGGCAAGGGCAGTTGACCTCTCCAGATCAGGAAAGATGAACAATATCAATTACAAATTGCAGTACAGCAGATCTGCAATAGATGGTTTTTCTGCAGCCATAGACAGCACAGGAAAAAAAGGCTATGACAGGGATGGCATGCAACAACAATTTGCATTGGCACAGTTCAGCTCCGCCTACAAAAGTGACTGGTCCTGGAATGCCAACATGCAATGGAGCAAATACAAAAATGATCTTGATGAGTCCGCTTACAAAGACGCAAAAGATTTTGTTGTTGAAAATGAAAACCTTCAATTCACTGCAGGACTTGCAAGGAAGTTGAACAAGGGAATGCTGCGCCTCAACTATAGCCTGAACAACAGCAACAGGAACTACCTTGATGATTCTCTTGATATTGTTGGTTTTGCGAAATTCATCCAATCCGATTATGAGGGAAGGTCCTCTTACCTGGAGGCGCTGGGCAATCTTGATGTTGCGAAAAACATCAAATTATTAATGGGATTAGAACACCGCTGGCAACATACGGATCAGTACTATCTTTCGTTGAGCAGTTGGGGGAAATACGAAAGCACCCTCTCCGATGATTCGGCCAAGACCAACATCAGCAGTGCATTTGCTTCTGCAGTGTACAACAACGGAAAGGGTTTCAACCTGGAATCCGGTATCCGAATCAACCAACACAGCAGGTTTGGCAGCAACATGACCTATACCTTCAACCCTTCGTACATCATTGCCAATGCATTCAAGCTGGCATTCAATCTTTCCTCTGCATTTACAGCCCCAACATTGTACCAATTGTATGATGGCTACTCAGGCAACAGGGAACTCAATCCGGAAACTTCCACAAGTGCTGAACTTTCTTTGCAGTATGTAGGCAGTAAACATTTTGATGTAAGGCTTACAGGATTCAACCGCAATATCCGCAATGGCATCGACTATGATTATGTCAAAAACAGATACTTCAACAATGCCATCCAAAGAACAAATGGTTTTGAATTGGAGACTGGTTATTCAAAAGAAAAATGGAACATCAAGTTGAACTATACCTTCCTGAAAGGTGAGGTAACCACCACCAATTTTGTTTATAATCCAAGCACCTGGGGCTATACAGCCAAGGGAGATACGACCTATTCTCATCTGTTCAGGGTTCCCCAAAGCAGCCTGAATGCAACCGCCGGATACCAGGTGAACAGCAGGATTTACCTGTCGATTTCTCAACGTTTTGCCGGCAAAAGGTTTGAACCCATTTTTGGCGGAAAGCCAAAAGAACTGGCCAGCTTCAACACAACAGACCTTTTTGGACAACAGACCATGGGCAAGCATTTCAGCATCTACGCTGGCTTGAAAAACATGTTCAATGTGCAGTACCAGGAAGTAATGGGCTATACAGCAAGAGGGAGGAATTTTGTGTTGGGAGTGAGGGTAAAATGAGAAAGTTGAAGGAGTTGAAGTGGTTAAGCCTGTCAGCCAGAGGTCGGGAAACCAAAATTGAGGGGTTTTAAGTAACTTTATAATCAACTCCGGTTATGAAAATTTCTCTTGTTTCACACAAAATGCCAATCAAGTCATTCGATGAGAAAATGTCCGATTTAATATATTGGCTTGATCAACCATTGGTAAAAAGGCTTGAGGCTGTAACTTTTTTAATTTCACAAACTGTGGATATTACAACTACAAGACTGGACAAGTCGCATGTAATAAGAAGAAAAATGAAATCATGACACTGGCTCAAGACTTTGAAGAATTCGTGCAATTACTCAATAAACACCAAGTTGACTACATGGTAGTTGGAGGTTACGCTTTGGCATTTCATGGAAAACCAAGACATACAGGGGACTTGGATATTTGGATCAATAGTTCAGAAGCGAATGCAGAAAAATTAGTAGTGGCAGTAAGGGAATTTGGCTTAACAAGTTTAGCTCTAACCAAATCAGACTTTATGCAGGAAGGCTATGTCACACAAATTGGGTATCCTCCATTAAGAATAGATATTTTAAATTCTATAGATGGAGTAAAATTTGAAGATGCATTTCCAAATAAGTTACATGTAGATGTTAATGGCGTTGAAATAAAATACATTGGCCTTAAAGAATTTATCGAAAATAAAACAGCAACAGGCAGAATTCAGGATATCGCAGATTTAAGAGAAATTAAAAAATTAAATAAGGGGTAATTTATAATTTGCATTTTTTCAACCTCATCCAAAAATGACCTTCGACGAAATCCTCACCATCAGCTTCACCCTTTTCGCCGTGATTGACATCATTGGATCGATTCCTTTGTTGTTGTCACTCAAGGAAAAAATGGGTGGCATTCATGAGATGAAGGCCAGTCTGATTTCCGGAGGTTTGATGATTTTCTTCTTGTTTGTTGGAGAGAAATTTTTAGGCATTCTTGGTGTGGATGTAAAGTCATTTGCTGTTGGGGGTTCCATCGTGATCTTCATCCTGGGCCTTGAAATGGTACTGGGCATTGAGTTTTTCAAGGGTGATGCAGACCCCAAATCAGGCACGGTGGTGCCAATTGCTTTTCCACTGATTGCGGGTTCTGGAACCCTCACCACCATCATTTCGCTTCGCTCAAGCTACAGTGAATTGCCGATCTTGATTGGCATCCTGATCAATATTGTTTTTGTTTACATCGTGTTCCGTTCTCTGGATGTAATTTCTAAACTGCTTGGACAGGCCGGAATGCTGGCCATTCGCAAGTTTTTTGGTGTTGTGCTGCTTGCGATTGCAGTAAAGATTTTCGCAAACAATGTAGGTGGGTTGATCAAATGATTGAAATTGGTTCTGCATTGAACTGTTTGGATTAATATTGGTTAATAAAAAAAAGCAAATGAAGAAAATCTTGTTCATATCCGGATTGGTTGTTTTGGCATTGGGCTGGAAGACAAAACAGACTAGCAGTCCTTTTGTCAACAAAGCTGAGATTATTTCATGTATGGAAACCGAAACAATCGATGCCTATTTGAGTGAGGCAACAAGACCTGCATTTGCGTCGATGCACAATGCTCCATTGCAGGTTTCCGCCCAAGACCTCAAGGGAAAGATGATCAAATTTGATGTTTCGGATGGTGTACAAGCCAATGCATATTACCTGGCGCCCAAGAAAAAATCAAAAAAATGGCTGATCGTTATCCAGGAATGGTGGGGGTTGAACGACCAGATCAAACAAGAAGCTGATAAATATTTCACTGACCTGACAGACATGAATGTGCTTGCCATTGACATGTACGACGGAAAGGTTGCTGCAACGCCAGACAGTGCGATGAAACTGACAAGAGAAGCCAAGCCGGAAAGAATGACCAACATCATCCGCGGGGCCATTCAACAGGCAGGAGACGATGCTTCCATCTACAGCGTGGGCTGGTGCTTTGGTGGCATGTGGAGTTTACAAACTGCTATCATTGGAGGAGCAAAAGCAAAGGGCACTATCATGTTCTATGGCAGGCCTGAAACCGATATGGAAAAACTGAAAAACATTCAGTGCGATATCATTGGTTTCTTTGGAAATCAGGACAGATCACCCTCTCCGGAAATGGTGACTGCCTTTGAAAAAAACATGGAAGCTGCTGGGAAAAAACTCAATACTTACAAGTATAATGCAGGACATGGCTTTGCCAATCCAAGCAATCCCAAATTCAATGCTGAAGCCACTGCTGATGCATACGCGAAGGCGATTGCTTTTCTGCGGTCGCATTGATTGATTTCATCATTCAGCTTTGAACAAGCAAGGGTTTCTGGATTCTTTTAGCGAAGCGTTTTGTGTGATCCATCGCAGGATGGCATTTTCTTGGAAAGTCCGCAAGTGCAATCGTTGATTCCTTTTCCATCAAGGATTTGCTGTCTGTACTTTTCAATCCGGGAAATCCTTGTGGCGGGTTGTTTGGCCGCAGTAAAAAACAAATTGTAGCCCCGTTGCCTGCCGGGTGTCAGGGCTGTAAACGCGGTCTTGAAAGCGGCATCCTGATCAAAAATTTGCAAGAGCTCTTCTGGAAATGCAAGTTCCACAGACTTGTCCACAATAGGCTTGGCGCCAGTCTTTTCTATTTCAATGGCTTCAAAAATATATGCCCTGATGACTGGCTCCAGTTCGCGGATTTGATCAAGATGGGTGAACTTGATCATCCTTGCTATTTGTGAATTCTCTCCGGGTTTCAACAAAATCCCATTGGGGTCCCCCATCAGGCTTCCTTTGAAAAAACTGATAGAACAAAATCCCTTGAATGCACCCAACAAAACAACATTGCTTTCCTGAAACACATAACAGGGAACTCCCCATTTGATCATTTCTGTCAACTGGGTGCTCAATGCAATCTTTCTCAATTCCATGAGTTCTCCTTGCCATTGCGGCGCATCGAGGAAATATTTGTCTGCTTTTGGGTTCATTTCAATGATTAGTCTTCTATCAAGGATATATCAATTACTCAGTCAAATTTCGGGAATTAATTGAATCATCTGGTAAAACAACAGGACCTTGAACCGCAGGCAATTCCTCCACATTGCGCAATTGGCGCTGAATTGCGCGAGTGCGGGTTCCCACCACTTCATCGAGTTGTCCCATGCCGGTTTGAAAATTCCTTTGTGCTTTTTCCAAGAGACCACCGAAATTTTCAAATTCCTTTTTCACAGAGCCCAACACCTTCCATACTTCACTGCTTCTTTTTTGAAGCGCCAAGGTCCTAAAGCCCATCTGCAGGCTGTTGAGGATGGCTACCAAGGTGGTGGGGCCGGCAACCGTGATCTTGAATTCATCGCGGAGTTGGTCCACCAGTGCACTTCTCCGAATCACCTCTGCATAGATGCTTTCAAAGGGAAGAAAGAGAATGGCAAAGTCCGTGGTATTGGGTGGATCGATGTATTTGTCTCTGATGTCTTTGGCCATTTTTTTGATGGCTGATTCCATGTTTTTGGTAGCCAATTCAACAGCATCGGGCGTGCCGATATCATAGGCTGCCAACAGTTGTTCATATACTTCTTTGGGGAATTTTGCATCGATGGGCAAATACACCAAACTGTTTTCGTCTTCACTCCTTCCCGGCAGCTTGACCGCAAACTCAACAGGGTCAGCACTTCCCAGCTTGGTCCTTACATTGGCATCGTATTGGTTGGGGGCAAGGATCTGCTCCAGCAACATGGCCAGCTGCACCTCTCCCACATTGCCCCTCAGCTTTACGTTGCTGAGCACTTTTTTCAGGCCTCCAACATCAGTGGCAAGGGTCTGCATTTCACCCAAGCCCTTTTGTACACTTTCCAATTGCTTGCCCACCATTTCAAAGGATTGCCCGAGCCGTTCGTTCAACGTCTTTTGGAGTTTTTCATCCACTGTTTCGCGCATCTGGTCCAGCCGCTTTTCTGTGCTGTTGATCAACAACTGTACTTTTTCTGATTGGTCCCTGCTGTGTTGATCCAGCGCAGTCCTCAGTTCAAACCGGTTCTCCCTGGCCAGTTTGTTGTTGTCTTCTCTGTTCATCCTTAAATCTTCGCGAAGTGACTGCTCAATGCGGCTCAGTGCTTTCTCCAAGTCTTCCACTTTTCTTTGGGTAAGCGCAGCGCCGTTGTCTGTTTTGCGAAACAAAAGCACCAATAAAAGCAGGCAGGAAAGGGCAATCAAACCGGTTTGGATCATGATCATATTCAAGAATTGAAAAACAAAGATAGTTGGGTTGGCCGGAATCTATTGGAGGAGTGGGAATGGGCATCCACCACCCCGGCGCCTGCCTGCCGCGGGCAAGATCAAATCCCGTTCTCGTTACGTGAAAATCAAGGACTTACTTTAAATCGTGGGTTCTTTGCCTTTTCTGCTTGAGGTTTATGTGAGGGTTTGCGTGAGGTCTCTATTTTATCCAAGTTCAAGTCCTGAAAGGGGAGCAAAACTAGACAAGCCATCAGAAATGATGGCTTTTTCTTTGTCTATCAGTGAGTTAGGGTAGTTGCATCTTTTAATCAGACATTTAAACTAAAAAGCATTTTAAGATTTCAATTTTTTAGTTTTCTCTTTTATCCAGTTAATAGCAACTTCTACAGGGGTTTTGTCATCAGTAAATGCAGTATTGTGCCCTAAATTTGAGAATAAAGTATATTCGAAAGGTTTGCCTTCTGATTTAAGGGTATTGATTTGTTCGATACATAATTTTACAGGAATCTGAATATCTTTTTCCCCAAATAGCCAAAGTGATGGCGCCGAAATATTTCTTAAAGCAACCTTTGGGTCAGTACTGATAAATTGATAACGGTCTGAATCGTTTTTGATATGGTTTCGAGCGTCTTCTTCAGTATGGTTTACCCAAAAATTAGTATTCCCGTTGGTATAAAACTGAAACCTAAGTTGTTCAAGGGAAGTGATTGTAGGGCAACTAAATAAAACCATAAAATTCACAAGTGGATTATTATTTGCTGCAATAGGAATAATCCATCCAGCTTGACTGAAACCAAGAAGTCCTATTGGCGTACCATTATTATAATGTTCTATTTTATTCAATGCAGCACGTGCGTCTTTGGCTAATAAATTGATATTAAGAGAATCAACATTATTTGTTTCAACCTCTGGTCCAGCATAAACTCCCCCAGATTTACCAACCCCTCGTTTATCATAGGTTAGTACTGAAATTCCATTATTT
>CALPWM020000014.1 GCA_943327275.2 Chitinophaga pinensis | reverse complement strand
CTCGACCAATACCAAGGCTGCCGCATTGAAGTCTATACAGCTAACGGACAACTCGTCTACAGCGATGTCGGTTACACAAAACCATGGGATGGAAACTTCAAAGGAAACAAACTGCCAACAGGAACATACTACTACGTCATCGACCCAAAAAATGGAAGAAAGAAAATTGCAGGGTATGTTACGATACTGAAATAATCCTTAAAGCCCTTAATTATAGGCTTTCTCCAACAATCGATCCAATTGTTCGATCTCTGCAGGTGTCAGGTAACGCCACTTGCCAGTCGCGAGGTTACCGAGTTGGATGTGCATGATGCGAATGCGCTTGAGGTCCTTGACCTTGTATCCAAACTCGGCACACATCCTTCTGATCTGCCGGTTCAGTCCCTGTTTCAGGATGATGCGAAATTTTCTTTGCCCTTCTTGTCTGATATAACAAGGCTTGGTGCGTTCTCCCAAAATCTTGACACCATTGCCCATCTGCCGGATCATTTCTGGTGTGAGTTCCTTGTCAACAGAAACCACATATTCCTTTTCATTGTTGTTGCCTGCCCGCAGTATTTTGTTGACGATGTCGCCATCGTTCGTGAGTAAAATCAATCCCTCCGAATCCTTGTCGAGACGGCCTACAGGGAAAATACGTTTGGGATGGTTCATGAAACGGATGATGTTGGACTTGTCCGTTTCATCGGTGGTGGAAGTGACACCAACCGGTTTGTTGAGGGCAATATAAATCGGCTTCTGCTTGTTCTTGATTTTCTCTCCATCAATGGCAACTACATCTCCCGGATAAACACGGGCAGTCAAAAGCACCATTTCATCATTGATGGTAACACGGGCCTGTTCAATTAATTTTTCCGCTTCCCGCCGGGAACAGAAACCTGAATTGCTGATATACTTGTTGATTTGAATTCCCTCTTCCTTCTGAACAGATTTCATAGAAGCCCGAAGATAGATAAGAAAGGAAAAACCAATATATTTATGTTATGCAAAAGCTCATATCGAACAGTTTCATGGTATTGTTTTGTCTTTTAACCGTTGCGCTGAACGGACAAACAAGATATTTTTTCCCTGAAGGATTGGCCATAGGAAATGTGCACCAGTACGGCAGAGAAGCCTTGTACAGTGATGGCCTGGCCTATCAACTCTATAGTGCTGCAGTGAAGCCAGTTTCTGGAGAAACATTTTCATTTGCTGATGGCAGCAAGAAATCAACCTGGACGCCGGTCAAGGCCGACAGCATGGGCAATTTCAGGAGTCCCGCCTTGGGCAGCGGATACCTTTACCTTACCTATACATCCCCCAAAAACCAAACCGCAGTATTGGTGGCCACTGGTCATTCAATGGTCTATGTGAATGGCGCACCCCACGCCGGAGACATGTACAGATACGGCTGGATGAACATCCCCGTTTCATTGAAAAAAGGGGTGAATGAAATCTATATCAGGTCTGCAGGAATGGGAAGGTTTGGCATGATCAATGCACGCCTTGAATTTCCCACCAAAGCCCTGTCAATACTGAAGACTGACCCCACACTCCCCTTCCTCGTGAAAGGTGAATCAAAGGGAGAACTGGTCGGTGGTATCGTGGTATTGAATACATCAACTGGCAATGCCAAAAACCTCAGCATCAAAACAACACTTGAAGGAAAAACAGCTACAATACTTGTTCCATCGGTTCATGCCATGATGAGCAGAAAAGTGGCCATCACCATTCCTGTGCCAGATGCCATCAACAAAGGAACCTATGGCATGCTGCTCAGCCTTTACGATGGCAACAAATTGATTGATACAACCACCATCGCCATCACCGCAGTGAATCAGGGCGAACATGCGAGTTATACATTCATCAGCAAAATAGACGGCTCTGTTCAGTACTATGCTGTTGCACCACAAATCACCACAACCCAACAACCATCATTGTATTTCTCTGTGCATGGTGCTGAAGTGGAAGCGATTTCACAGGCAAGGGCCTATGCGCCAAAAGCAGAAGGACCCGTGGTGGCGCCCACCAACAGAAGGCCAAGGGGTTTCAACTGGGAAGACTGGGGAAGGATGGATGCCTTGGAGGTGTTGGACATTGCCAAGAAAAGATTCAATCCCAACCCGCAAAAGATTTACCTGACAGGACATTCCATGGGTGGACATGGCACCTGGTACCTGGGAGCTACCTATGCCGGACAATGGGCAGCCATTGCGCCTTGTGCAGGATATCCTACGCTGGCGGAGTATGGATCCCATGATGGAAAGGTTCCCACTGATGCGGTCACCGATACCAAGAAACTGCTGATCAGGGCCAGCAATACCGGCAACGTCATCAACCTTGCCAAAAACTACAAGGCCGGTGGTGTATACATTTTCCATGGGGATGCTGACCCAACCGTGTCGGTTGATTATGCAAGACAAATGAGAAAAGTATTGGCGGATTTTCATCCGGATTTTAGCTACAAGGAATATCCCGGCGGATCACATTGGTTTGGCAATGAAAGCGTGGACTGGCCTCCCCTGTTCCAGTATTTCAATCAACATACCATTCCAACAAGTGATGCTGTAAATGAAATTGATTTTACCACAGCCTCGGTGGGTATTTCATCCACACACCACTGGATAAGATTACTGCAACAAAACCAACAGTACCAATTCAGCAAAGTAATGTTGAAGCGTGACATGAAATTGAAATCGATCAAGGGAACTACTGCCAATTTAAAAAGACTGCAGTTTGACCTGAAAGACTTCAGTGCTGGAGATACCGTCAACATTGAGTTAGACGGCCAATCAATGCAATCAATCGCATCAAAAAATAAACCATTGGTCTTGTTGAAATTTGAAGACAAGTGGATAACAAATGGGTTGGCTCCTTCATATGAAAAAGGAGAAATGAGGAACGGCGGATTCAAAGAAGCTTTTCAGCACAGGATGGTTTTTGTGTATGGAACAAAAGGAAATGCAGAAGAAAATGCATGGATGCTGAACAAGGCAAAATACGATGCTGAAACCTGGTACTACCGTGGAAACGGTGCGATTGATATTGTTGCAGACACTGAATTTGATTCAGTGAAATATGCAGGAAGGGGCATCATCCTTTTTGGCAACATGTCTACCAATCTCATTGCCGGTTCCTTATTGAAAGATTGCCCCATCAAGATCAACAGCGGTTTTGCTGTTGTAGGTGCAGATACTTTGAAGGGTGCTGATCTTGGCAGCTATCACCTCTGGCCCAACAAAGACAATGGTTTCAGCTCGATTGCCCTGATTGGCGGCACAGGATTGAAAGGCATGCGTGCTGCGGAGGCCAACCAGTATTTTGCAGGTGGAAGCGGATTCCCAGACTTCATGATTTTCTCATTGGACATGTTGGAGAAAGGCGAAACTGCTGTGAAGGCGACAGGCTATTACAACAACAAATGGCAGTTGGGAAAAGACATGACCATCACGCGATGAAACATCAAACGTGCATGTGATGATAATTTATCGGTACTTGGATTGAACATCAGGATCATTTCAGGATTTTCAACAACTCCTTTTCAATGGCATTGGCCATCCTGAAAAAACCAATATCCGTCATGTGAACCCCGTCAACCGTGGCTTCTCCGTCATCCCCAATCAATCCGGTTGAAGGAAGAAAATAGATTCCCTTGTACCCTTCTTTCTTCATGGCTTTGAAGGCATCAAGAAAATGTGCATTGACTTCTTGTATCTTTTTTGCCACTGGGGCATTGAACCTTGCATGCGGATATTCAATATTGGATACCAATAAAATCGGTATACCTGGTTTTAATTTTTTGAGTTGCTTCAGAAACGGGAGGGTGCGCGCTGCAGCCATTTCAGGACTGAGGTTGGGACCACAATCAATCACATAACATGCTGCATCAATGGCAGACATGATCACAGCCAGCATGGAATCCAACTGCCCATTGCCACTGAAACCAAGGTTGATGGTTTCGGTTTGAAACCTCCGCTCAAGTATTGCAGGATAAGCCATTCCGGGGCGCATGGCAGAAGCGCCCTGCAGAATGCTGGTGCCATAAAAAACAATGGGACGGGCTGATGACAATACCGGTGCAGTGGGCATTTGCAGGATGGCATGCTCATCAATGCCAATCTCTATTGAATCCGTATTGTCATAACAAGGGAGATACAAAACATATTGGCGCATGGCACCATCAAGTCCTTTGATGATGGATGATTCGTGGCGCGATCCGCTGGATGGACGGCCAATGCCTGCATAATACCATTTGTTGCCATCGAGTCCATACAAATCAACACCCTTCACCAATGTACCAGCAACATGTTGAAAATTCACTTCGCCACCGGTCTTCCATTTGGCAGCCACCTGGGTTGAATTGGTCTCAAAATAAATGGCGATGCCGGCACTGTTCTTGCTGAGGCTCCAGACGGGTTTGCGCAGGTGCATTTCAAGGCTATCAGGAAAGCGCTTGTAGGTGGTTTGCTGAGGGAAAGGCCTGCCCAGGATCTTCAGCGTTGAAGCAGAATGGTATTGAAGTTTGGGTTGCGAAAAGGCCGAAATATTGGCCACAAGTAGCAGAATAGATATCATCCTTTTCATACAATGCAGTTGGGTTGATTCAACCTCAAGATAGCATTTCGATGACCTTTTTGGATGAGATTTCACAGTTTTCCTTCCACTTGGTAAAATCACCATCGTCTGAAACCCACTTGTAGGAGGCAAGGCCCACGCCATGGTATTTGCAGGTTTTGGCAATGGCATAGAGCTCCATATCAAACACTGAGCAGGTGTTGATCATCTCCAGGTAGGCCGGAGCATATTTGCTGTGTTGGGCATGGTCAAAAAAATAGTCTGTTGTGAAACAAGAATAAGGAGACGATGCATCCAGGGTGATGCAATGGCTTTCGGTTTCAAAAGGCGTATGCCCGTAGGGGCTGATGGGCGTTCCATCGATGTCCTGGTATACTTTTCCCACCTTGATGATTTCCCCAAGCTTATGTTGTTTCGAACCGCATGAACCAAGATTGATGATCTCGGTAGCTCCTTTTTGTATCAATGTATACGCACCAATGGTTGCATTTATTTTTCCCACGCCAGAATAAAGCACCATTGCGCCATTGATGGTTTCAACATGGTTCACTTCTTCACCCAATGCGATGATAAAGGCCTTTTTCATTTGTCGGTTCTTTTTGTTCCGGCATACAATTCAAATTCCAGCAATCGGCAATCAATGGTGGCATTGAAGAACTCAATGCGCCTGCTTGTTTTCAGGCGAATGGCCTTTGCAAGATCAAGGTTACCGGTAAAAACATAGCCCGTTTTCCCCTTGCATCTTTGCTTCAGAAAATCACCGATCCGGGCATAGGTGGCATTCAGCTCAACTTCATCCCCCAATCTTTCTCCATATTCCGGATTGAACATCACAACACCCTCTCCTTCCGGAATCGTGGTGTCTTCAAAATCACAGACCTCAAAATCAATCAGGTGGTCTACCCCGGCAGCGGCGGCATTGATCCTGGCAATCTCAATGGCCCGCTCACTCATGTCTGACGCGATGATCTTGATACCGGGCAACTCAACAACCTGCTCATCCAGCTTGATCCTTTCACTGGTATACATTTCCGTCTCATAACCCAAAATATGCATGAAGGCATAATTGTTGCGCAGCAGTCCTGGAGCTCTTTTGGTGGCCATCAGGGCAGCTTCAATGGCCAGTGTTCCTGAGCCACACATCGGATTGATGAAAGGCGTTAAATGATCCCATTTGGTGGAAAGAATCGTGCCTGCGGCGAGGGCCTCCAGCATCGGTGCCTGACCGGGTAACTTTCTATAGCCATGCTTGGCAAGGGTTTCGCCTGATGTATCAATGAATATTTCTGCCTGATCGTTTTTCCAGTAGAGATAGATGACAGCACCCAACAAATCGGATCCGGTGGTGGGGCGACGCCGGATGGTATCGCGCATGCGGTCAACAATGGCATCCTTCACCCTCAGGTTGGCAAAAAGATTGGTGGAGATGCTGGGATGAAAAACATTGCTGGTCACAGAGAAATAGCCATTGGGAGGGATCAGCTTTTCCCAGTGCAGGGTCACCAGGTTCTGGTGAAGTTCGTCCGGATCTTCGCAGAGGAAGGATTTTAGGGAATACATGACCTGGCTGGCACAGCGCAGGTGAAGGTTCAAACGAATACAATCCTGCATGGTACCCATGAGCTCCACGCCCGTTTGAAAAACACGTTCCGGGGTAAAACCAAGCGCAATAACTTCTTTTTCCAGGGAGGGGGCCAGCCACTTGTGGCAGGTGATGATGATTTTTCTTCTGTAGGTAAATACGTGCATGACGGCAAACTTAAGCCAATCTTGAAAATCAACTTGGATTATTTAATCAAGACATGGACATTATGAATAAATCCAGTTGAACTTGTATTCCAACGGTGATTTGATGGAAACGCGCTCTGATATTTTTTTGAACCTGTCTGGCAAGGTCATCAGGTAATCTCTTCCCTTTTCTGCAACATCGGTGAGCTTACAGATGTTGCCGATATTCCACTCCTTGATCAGGGAATCCAGGATATTGGCATAGTCCAGGCTGGTGTAGACACCCAGGCGTTGGGCGGCATCACTGAAATGGGTCCATGTCTGTCCGATTTTCTCCCCTTGTTGGCGCATGAAATGGGCGGGCATGACAATTTTCTTTCTCATCATGTCTTCAAAAGCCAGCATCATTTCGCTGGGATCCAATTCAAATATTTTGGCGACAAAACTTTTATACGCCTTGGCATGGCGCAATTCATCTGCAGCAATCACTCCACAGATTTTAGACAGTTGCAGGTTATCGTGGCTTTTGGCAATGGTTGCTGTTCTCCTGTGAGAGATATTGGTGGCCAATTCCTGAAAAGAGGTATACACAAAATTGCGGTAGGGATCCCGCGCAGTACCAATCTCCATCCCATCAGCAATCAGGTGCTGTGTGGTGATTTCCATTTGCTGCATGTTCACCCGCCCGGAGAGGTAAATGTATTTGTTCAGGAGATCGCCATGGCGGTTCTCTTCAGCGGTCCATCTTCGGATCCATTTGCTCCAGCCCTGGGGTTCTGCTTTGCTGATGCCTTCAATATCAATCAACCAACTTTCATAGGTTGGAAGGGCTTCTTCTGTAATGATATCACCCACCAAAACTGCCATATAATCATAAGGCAGTTCCTTGCACTGCTCTTGGATTTCCTTGATTTCTTTTACAAAATCAGGATGATTGCTTTCGGGCAAAAAATCTGAGGGCTGCCAGTTCGTGTCGATATCCTTCAGGTATTCATCGATTTCCTTGTCGATTTGCTGCGCCAAAAACTGCATTACTTCAATCCTGCTAGACTTCATGGTGTTGGAGATTAGGGATTGTAGGCAATTTTGGGAGAATTACGGAAATCCAGTCAACAATAAGCTACGGTGAAAGTATCTTTTTATTTTGATATTCAGGGGAGAATGACTTGTTCCGCGCTTGCAAATGTTGAGATTTGTCAAAATCATTAAACGATTAGCAAAAATCGATATTCAACGTTTTATTCCAGGAATAGCTCAGTTTCCCACTAAAGCATTCTCCAGCGCTTCCACCATTTGAAGAGAGCCAATGAAAAGAGGTGTTTTCTCGTGTATGTGGGTGGGTTCAATGTCCAGAATTCTTTTTTCGCCATCAGTCGCTTTACCACCTGCCTGCTCAACAACAAAAGCAAGACTGTTGGCCTCAAACATCAACCTGAGCTTTCCCTGGGGATGATGGATGGTGGCGGGATAGAGGTAGATTCCACCTTTCAGCAAATTGCGGTGAATGTCTGCCACCAAAGAACCAATATAACGGGCAGCATAATGATGATCCTTGCAATGGTTCAGGTAGGCGTGAATGCCTGACTGGACAAATGATTTTGAAATGCCTTCGTTGATGGAATAGGTATTGGCATCTGGCTTGATATTGATATCAGGGTGAGACAACACGTACTCTCCCAATGTTGCCTCATAGGTAAAGCCGTTTAGACCCTGCCCCGTAGTATAGACCATCATGGTGGAAGAGCCGTATAAAATATATCCGGCAGCCACCTGTGCTGAACCCGGCTGCAAACAATCTTCCTGGGTAATGGCCGTTCCAACAGGTGATTTCCTTCTGTAAACGGAAAAGATTGTGCCGATGGATACATTGACATCGATGTTGCTGGAACCATCCAAAGGGTCAATGGCAACAATGTATTTCGCATCTGGATTGAGCTGTACAATTCCTTCTGCTTCCTCTGAAATGATGGCACAGGCTGCACCACCTTTCAACAAGGCACGGGTGAAGCGGATATCCGCCAAGACATCAAGTTTTTGCTGCTCATCACCTGCCGTATTCTGGTTTCCCGCAGCACCCATGATGTCAATCAGGCCCGCCTTATTGATCTCCCGGTTCACCACTTTTGATGCAAGGGCGATGTCCCTCAGCAATTGTGAAAACTCACCAACAGACTGAGGATACTGACGCTCATTGCTGCGGATGAATCGATCCAACGTGACGCCGATAGAAATGGCTATGCGAGATGATTCCATATATGCGGAGCTTTACTTTTCAAACTTGAAGGTATACCCTACGACCGGAATTAAAGGTATTCCACCCGAATTGGGGGCATTTATACTCCATATTCCCAGATCAAAAGAAGACTTTTTGTTGTTGTACAAACGAAAGCAGGGCCCACCAAAAAATACCCCAACCTCGGGCAGGTACCAGAGTTCACCCATCAGGCTGAGGTTTTTAGAAAGCCGTTGATTGCCGGAAAGGCTCATCACCGGTGAATTTCCTCCTCCATTGTTTCTTTCATTGATCCACGCATATCCTCCCGCAATGGTAATATTGGATTCTTTGGTGCCATGGGTAAAGGCACCAAATCCTATCCCCAGGTTGGTCCTTGTGCCCCAGCCAACAATGCCAGCCAGTCCACCAAAAGCCAGGGTATTTTTCTCATCAATTTTGATGGAATACTTGGCAGTCAATGCCAAAGGGGTGCCTATAATGGTAGTGGTGGCACCCACTGAAAAGTTCTCGGTTACACCGAACTGCACCTGGTAAGCGACTGCATACAAGGTTTGGATATACACTTCTCCCTTGTCCATCGGAATGGCTGAGGGTGTATAAAAATAACGGGAAGGATGGGGGTTGGCAAACACTGGCTTACCTTTAACGAGGGTGTAGGAGGAAAGCTTTCTGATTGATTTGACAGTGTAAGCGGGAATGATGAGCATCTTGCCGTCTTGCAAACGGATCGATACCTCCCTTGCGTCTTCAGAGATGATGGTACCAACAAATTGCTCACCGGAATTGACGGATAAAACCACAAGCCCTGAATCAGGCATCGATTTTTGTTCTTTATCTTGTGCAACAGTGATTGAAAGGAACGAGAATGACAAAAGCAGACAGATGATGATTCTTGTCATGGAAAACCAATTTGATTTGAATGTAAACATAAATTGAAAAAATGAATACGCCTTTACAAAAAATACCATTAGTGCTTTTTTGCGCAATACTCTTCATGTCAATTTCATCCTATGCACAACAGCATGATGCAACAATTGATCGGATTTTATCCAATATCCAACATGAACAAGCAAAAAAAATCATTGCAAATCCAAACCACTACCGCTGTCAGGTCATCTACACGCAAATAGACAGGGACGCGAAAGGCACTCCCCTCTTCACCCACCATCGGTTCAATGCAGATAGCAACCTTTATTTCAATCCAGCTTCAATGGTAAAAATGCCTTTGGCATTTCTTTCGCTGGAGAAGTTGAATGAAATGAAAATAGCAGGGGTCAACAAGTTCACCAGCATGGCCCTTGACAGCAGTCATGAAAAACAGGTGGCCATGCGAACCGATTCATCCGCCAAAAACTTCAAGCCCTCCATCGCCCAATTCATCAGAAGGGCAATGCTGATCAGTGAAAATGATCCTTACAACAGGATGTACCAGTTTGTAGGACAGGAAACCGCCAACAGAAAACTGATGGAAAAAGGCTATACCTCTTCAAGGATCACCAGGCAGTTCATGGGATATACCGAAGACCAAAACAGACATACCAACGGCATTCGGTTTTTTGATGCACAAGGAAAACTGGTCTATCAACAAGAACCGGCCTACAACAGAGATAGTTTTCAATTTCCATCACCCATCATGATAGGTGATAAACACATCAACAGAAACGATGAACTCGTTGATGGGCCTTTTGATTTCACCAGGCACAACAATATTTCATTGGATGACATGCGGCAAATGCTTCAGGCGATGATTTATCCATCATCAGTACCCAAACATCAACGTTTTAATGTTATCGAAGCTGACAGGCTTTTTATGCTTCAGTACATGTCTCAGTATCCGTCAGAAACCCCTTACCCCAACTACGATTCAACCATATTTTATGATAGCTATGTGAAGTTCTTTTTTCAGGATTCAACACATAAAATACCTCCGCATATCCGTGTTTTCAACAAGGTGGGATGGGCCTATGGATTTTTGACCGATGTGTCTTATGTTATTGACACCAAGCACAATATTGACTATATGTTGTCCGCCACCGTTTATGTAAACAGCGATGGGATCATCAACGATTCAAAATATGATGAAGAAAGTATGGGCTTCCCCTTTTTCAGGGAACTAGGAAAAGCCGTATATCAATATGAACTCCAAAGACCTCGAACTAACCAGCCTCCACTGAGAATGAAAGGTGTGGAATACGAAAAAAGAGATCCGCTGGACAAAAGACCCACCATCAAGATGGCAGACAATTAGGCCAAGGGTTAAACATCTTTTGCATCAAAGGAAAGCACAATCCGGTCAACCGATGCCACCACTTTTCGGTAGGCAATCCCTGCCTTGTCCAGCATCAGTTTGGAGGCCCGGGCCGCGTCTGATTGCTCATACTTATCAGACAGATAAACCACGGTCGAAATACCTGATTGAATAATCGCCTTGGTGCATTCATTGCAGGGAAACAAAGCTGTGTAAATGGTACAGCCCTTGAGGTCCATGCCAATATTGTTGAGGATGGCATTCAGCTCTGCATGACAAACAAAGGGGTATTTGGTATCCATGAAATCACCTTCCTTGCTCCAGGAAAATTCATCGTCGCTGCAGCCAATCGGGAGCCCATTGTAACCGGCGCCTACAATCTTGTTCTTGTCGTTAACGATGCAAGCCCCTACCTGCGTATTGGGATCCTTGCTCCGCTGAGCAGACAGCAAGGCAACACCCATGAAATATTCATCCCAGGAAATATAATCAGCCCGTTTTTTCACTTGTTCGATATGTTATTGTTAAGAAGCCTTGATATTTTTCAAAAATTATAAAATAAAGCATAAGTTCACAAACCAAAAATATTAATTATGAACAAGGCCCGTTTGTCCATTTCGTTGATTGTTAGCTTATTGTTTTCTTCCTTTGGATTCGCACAGGATTCAAGCCTCAACCTGCAGTCTTATGCTGCGAATTTTAAAATGGCAGAAAACCAGTACATCAAGAAACTTTCAGTTTCAGTAAAAGACAATAAACTGGTGGCTACTTCAGACGCAAGCCCCAATGAATTTGTGGAGTTGGCTCCATCTGGCACCAAAGACCTGTTCAAGACAAAGATCCAAAGCTATGATGCCGAATTCCTGTTCAGCCGTACTGAAGGAGGCGTCAATGCTGTAAAAATATCCATCGCAGGTGGTCAAGTGGTTTTGTCTGGCAATAAAGAAGTTTCTGATTATGCCTCTACTTTCAAAATGGCAGAAAACCAGTACTGCAAAAAGATTTTCATCATAGAAAAAGATGGCAAGTTGTTTGCACAATCTGACGCCAGCCCCGGCGAATCATGGGAGCTGAAATCCAAATCAGCAGATGCGTTCACTGCTACCATCCAAAACTATCCTGCTGAACTGGTCTTCATCAGGGATGGCGGAAAAATCAAATCCATCAAGTTGTCTGTGGCTGATGGACAGGTTGTGTTGACTGGGGAGAAAGAATAATTCTTTTTTACAAGCTTAAATATACCTGCCAATTGATTTTGGGCAGGAAGTAACTTGTATACTTTAAATGTTCAAATCCTAAAATATGTCAGACAAAACAAAAAAATTCATCAACGGGATCCTTGCAGGATTGGTAGCCTTCATATTTTCGGGCAGTGCTATCTCAAAATTTACAGCAAACGAAGAAGCCCTAAAAATGGCTGCAAGTTTTGGATTGGATTCAACTGCCAGTTACACTTTAGGCATATTAGAACTGGCAGGTGTGATTTTATTCGCCATTCCAAGAACAGGTATTATTGGCACCTTGCTTTTAGCCGCCTACATGGGGGGAGCCATTGCCACACACTTAGAACATGGGTTGCCTGTGATTGCGCCTTGTGCAATACAAGCTTTCATATGGATTGCTGCATTTTTTCGTTTCCCGGAATTGACAAAAAGGGTTTTAGGGGAAATATAACTGATACAAACGCGCGAGCCCGGCCAATGGCCGGGCTCGCGCGTAAATAAGATCAACCCAACTATGGATTTTGCTTGATCAATGGATTCGCATTGATCTCAGCCTGAGGTATAACCCACTGCCATTCGTTGACACCCGCTGCGAAATTCATCGCAACTGCCAATGCAGCATTGTGGTTGCTTCCATTGCGGTCCAAAGAGAGGTTAAGACGCTTAAGATCGAGGAAGCGGAAACCCTCTCCCCACAACTCTATCCTTCTGCTGTTCAAAATCAGGGTAAGCAATGCTGTTCCAGTAGCAGTTGGCCTTACGTAACTTGGTACACGGCTGGCCATGAACTGGGCAAATACATCTATTGCTTGCGCATCTCTACCGTCGCGGGCCAATGCTTCAGCTTCAATCAAAAATATTTCAGCAACACGCATGTAAGGCATATCGCCCACTGAATTGGCAGCATCCTTGGCCCTGAACTTTTGGTTCATAAATGGAGCCCGGTTTCCTCCTGGAGGTGTGATGGCATTGGCTGCAGTAGGTACTGGAATCCAAAGGGAGCGACGAACATCTGTTGCCGCCATCGTATTGTACAAACTGCTGCTGATACACTTGGGATTGGTCCTGATATTCGTTGAATTGTAGTTATAACTGTTGTAGGCCAAGAAAGCGGTGAAAAACTCAGTTTGATCATCAATCTGGCTGCTTCCCCACATCCACTCAGGATTTGCCCAATTGGAAAACCCTTCCATCTGTTGAGCCCCTGTCATCAAAGTGAAACCTTGCCTGGCTTGGTTGGCCTTGGTTGCTGCCAATGCCCAGTTTTGTTGGGTAAGTGCTACGCGGGCAAGCATACCCCTTACAACATTTACATTCAGGTTTGATTTATCTGCACGAGGTCTTGCAGTGGCAAGCAGTGTTTCTGCGGCATTCAGGTCTTCATTGACCTGTTTGTACACATCAGCTACCGTGGCCCTTGGCTGCGGCTCAATGGTGGGCGTAAGTACAAGCGGTACTCCGTCAGTGTTGTTTGTACCAGTTCTGTCAAAGCGCCTACCATACATCTGCACAAGGTTAAAGTAAGCCCAACCCCTATACGCCAGGGCCTCTCCTTTGATCGCATTCTTCTCAACGTCTGCCCCTGGAACCTTATCAATTCCAGCGATCAACACGTTTGCATTTGAAATGATGCGGTAGAAAAACTGGTAAGGGAAATAAGCATTACCGTTTGCATTTCTGTGGTCGAGCCATCTGTAGGTGGTCAGAAACCATCCATTTGATTGACCGGAGAACACGAAATCTTCTCCCATACAATCATTGTATATCATAACAGAGCCGAAACCAAATGTACCCTGGTCGTTATAACGCATGTACATGGAGCGATGGATACCATTCAGCGCAGCTGTGGCATTGGCCACGCTTTCCAATACTGAACTGGCAGCAACAGCTGTGGTGGGAACAGTTTCAAGATACTCTTTTTTACAAGAGACGGTAGTCAACACTACTGTAGCCAATCCAACGATCAAAGAAGATATTTTGATACTCATTTTTATGGATTTTGATATTATAAATTCACGTTTACGCCAATGTTCATCACACGGGCAGGTATATATCCCACAGAAGTTACACCGGAGAAAGATTGCATCGGATTCATGCCATTGCGCTTGGTAAACATCTGTACATTTTCAACAGCAAGGAATAGGCGCCCAGTCTGGAAAGGCAATTTTTTCTTGCCAAAACGACCATTGAATTCATATGCCATGGTAATGTTCTGGATGTTCAAGAATGAGGCATCTGTCAACCAACGAGAGCTTGTTGCTCCAAAAAAGGAAGTCTGGGCATTGTCCATGCGTGGGATATTGGTGATGTCCCCGGGTTTCTGCCAACGAGACAACATATCCCTGTGCAATGAAGCACCGTATGTTCCAGAGTGCATGTAAGCTGCATAGGTATCATCATACGTCAATCCACCAAGCTGCCAGTTCACCAATGAAGACAGGGTCAGGTTCTTGTAACGGAATGCAAAATTGAATGCACCATACCAATCGGGGTTGGCAGTTCCAACATATCCGAAAAGGGCGTTTGTTGGATTCGTCGCTACAGTATCACCTTTGGGCATCAAGCGAAATCCTGAGGCACCGGTATTGTTTTTGTAAAGCGCTGCTCCATCGGAAGGATCAACACCATACCATTCCCTCAGCCAGTAGTCATTGATGGAACGACCAACCATCAGCTTCTTTGTACCAGAGATGATTTCTTTCTGAGGAAGTTTGGTGATTTCATTTTTCAATGTGGTTGCATTGAACCCGAGGGTAAGCGTTACATCTTTGGTGCGGACTACATCTCCACTCAACTGAATTTCCACCCCACGGTTGAACATGCTTCCCACGTTACGGAAAGTAGAAGAAAATCCACTTGACATCGGTAAGGGAACACTGAAGATCAGGTTATCAGAAACCCTGTTGAAATATTCAACCGAACCATTGACCCTGTTGTTGAACAAAGTAAAGTCTGCACCAACATCAAACTGTTTGTTGGACTCCCATGTCAATCCTGCATTTCCTAAACTTGTGTTTTGAAGAACTCCAGGATTCAAGCCATTGTTGCGTCCAATGGCATACAATGTTTGGTAAGGATAATAACCAATTCCAGCATCATTTCCGGTTGTACCATAAGAGGCCCTGAGCTTAAGGAAGTTGACCCATTTGACTCCTGCCATGAAGCTTTCTTTGCTCAGCACCCAGGCACCACTTGCACTCCAGAAACGTCCCCAGCGAACGGTGTCTGCAAAACGGCTGTTGCCATCAGTACGACCCCCAAATGTGATGAAGTACTTTCCACGGTAGTCGTATTTGAAGTTGGCGAAATAACTTTCAATGGCAATATTGTCTACCTGAGAAGACAAACTTGTTGTGGTGGTGAAATTTGCCAACTCAATGTTTCCTGTAGCCACCTGATTTTGGCGCTGGCCACTCAGGTTGTCTTCATTCAACTTATAATTTTCGTGTCCCAACAATGCTTCAAAACTATGGTCCTTGAACTGCTTGTTGATGTTCAACAGTTGGTTGAATGTTGTACCAACGTTGGTTTGATAATCCTTGCTGGAACGACCAGAAGGGGCACCATCACCAATAATATTGTTCTGGTAGGTCAAATCATTCCTGTTGGTGTAATCGGTTGCGTAATTTGTTGTCAATTTCATCCAGTCTGTAAACTTCACTTCAGCATAGGCACGACCATTGAATACATTTCGGGAAAACATCTCACGGCTCAGTTCATTCTCAGCAATGGTATGACGACCACCATATGCACCAGCAGGGCGCACAAGGCCAGGAATTGTTCCATTACCGTAATCATATTGTCTGTTGCCGCTGGCATCCAACACATAAGCGCCAGGTTTTGCAGGATCATATGCGTAAACAGGGAAAATCGGACCCATACGGGCAGCAAAAAAGAATGGATTCACAATAGAGTTGCTTCCATCAGTTGAGGCAAAATTTCCGCTGCTGTTGGTGAAATTCAAGTTGGTACCTACTTTGAACCATTTGGTCAACTGAGAATTCAGGTTAACACGGGCATTAAAACGATTGAAGTCAGAGCGTTTGATATAACCATTCTCTTTGAGGTAACCAACGGAAACAAAATGATCTGACTTGTCAGAAGCGCCGCTAAAATTCATGGTGTATTCATTGCGAACACCATCGCGGGTAAGTGGCGCAAACCAATCCAGATCACTTTCATTGTACATCATTTTAGCACTGGGATTCAATGCCCCAGTAGGAAGCATTACCTGGTTCTTGGCCAATGCATATGGATTGTATCCCAAAAGGTCAACAATACCATTTTGACCTGCTACGAGACCAGACGCAATGTTGCTTGCAGTTGCCAATGCTACCGGGCTTGTAGCACGGTATGCGAGTGAATTTCTGTAGGATTCCCACATGAGCGGGTAATACTCGTCGGCATTCACCCTATCATAGTCGGGAATTGCACGGGATGTTACACTGGTATTCACCTTCACACTTGCATTGGAACGGCCCTTGCGACCTCTTTTTGTAGTTATCATCACTACACCATTGGCGGCACGTGAACCATACAATGATGTGGTGGCAGCGTCTTTAAGAATTGAGATACTCTCTACATCATCCATGTTAATGTTGGAGATGGCAGCAGTGAACGGAACACCGTCTACAACATAGAGGGGATCATTTGATGCGCTCACTGATCCAAAACCGCGGATCCGGATGGCAGGAGCTGAACCTGGTTGACCGTTTGCGGTAACTGAAGCGACACCGGGGGCAGCTCCAATCAAAGCAGAGGAAACGTTTGTCAAAGGACGGTTTTGGATCTCTTTTGCAGAAATTTTTGCCGCACTTCCTGTAAATGTTTCACGCTTGGCGCTGCCATAAGCGGTAACAATTACATTGTCCAGGGCTTTTGCTTCACTGACCAATGAAACGTTGACGACAGTCTGGTTGCCCAAGGCCACCTCTTTCGTTCCAAAGTCTACAGCAGAAAAGATAAGTGATTTGGCTGAGGACGGCACCGTGATGCTGTATTCACCTTTTTCATTCGTTGTTCCACCTCTTGTACCATTCTTTACGGATACTGAAACGTTTGTCAATGGGGTACCGGAATCATCCGTAACCTTTCCAGAAACCTTTTTTTCCTGGGCATTGACAGAAAGCACCAAAAAGAATAGAGACAAGAAGATACCAGAGAAGATCTTCATAAAAATTAATTTGTGCGAATTTAAAAGTACTTTCTTAGGTTCTGGAGCAGTGTAGAACATTTAAGAATAAAACTTTATTCATTTTTCCACAAAAATTATTTATGATAAAAGTGCAAGTAAAGTAATACTGATCTGTATTACGCCCAGTGGGTTACTTGTGCCGTTTGCTTCCAGGGTGAAAGTACTCCCAGGAATGAACATACTCTTGGTAGCTCTTTATTTTTTCCAGTGAAGCTCCTTTCAATTTTCCTTCTATGCACCTGCCATCGTAGTCCCATATTGATTGACTATTCAAGTCAACGATTGAATCATTTCGTAGGCTAAAATTGAGTATATCATTATCGATTTTTCTGCTGTAGGTATGAAACGAAGCGGAATCATTTTCCAATAAAATAACCAAGGGAAGATTAGACAATGAATCTTGAATTATTCTTGCGGCGACAAGTTGATTCCAGTCGTATGCTTTTGCGGTAAAATCTTTTTCAATGCCGACTATCCATGATTTAGGATTCCAAGAGGCAGTATCTCTTTTTGTGAGATTGCTTTTTGAATTGCCCTTGTCATAATTATCCATTTGTACAAATGATGACTTGAATTTTTCATCACCTTGTAAAATCAGTGATTTGGGGAACCTTCGTAACCATGCATTCAGGGCTACTTGCTCTGAATTAACTTCACTCAGTTTCGTTCCCTTCAATGGGCCGGCTATGCATTCTCCGGTAGATTGCCTCCACCAGCTCTTTGTTGTTTCATCTTCAAACATGGCATTGAAATGATCCATTCCCACCAATCTGAATTTTTCATACTTCCCGTTCACAACCGGATTGAATACCCTTCCGGTTCTGCAAACTGTACAATAAGTGACCATTACCGGAATAGAATTGATGGTGTCTACAACTTGATGGTGATAGCCAATCAACTGAATGGGATACGCCCTTGCTTCGCCATTCAATTCAATGCCAATGACCAGTTTATCTCTTCCTATTTTATTTGAATCTGCAGTAGATAATTTGATGATTGTCGGTTGATAAAACATTTTATCAGCTTCCATCTTGAAAGTGAACACATAAAAAAGTAGAATATAAAGAAGGCCTACAATCACCAATAGTATTTTAGTAAATAATTTGCCATTCCGCATTGCCTTATAAAAGGGAATAGTTATCAAGGCAAGACCAATAGTACGAATGAGCCATTTATTCAATCCCAAAAAATAAGCCAGGTCAATTGAGTTCATATCCTGACTGCCAGGCAAAGGCATGATGAGATAGACGCGGAGTATTTCAAATGCTATAAGAAAAGCCAGCCCAAAGAATAGTAAAACATTTCTCATGATTTAAAGTTAGGTAAACCTTTTAATATGGTATTGGATTCCCTACAATGAAACACCGCAATCAAGTCAGAGATTCGCAGTACTTTTAATGATGCGATGTATTTCTTCTTTCATTTTAGCATTCATCTCATTGAATTGCCTTGCTCAAGTCGATTCTGCAAAGTCATTCAAGCTAAGTGGTTACGTTGAAAGCTATTTTAGCTATGATTTCTCCAAGCCTATCAATAATGAAAAACCAGACTATACCTACAATTATAAAAAACACAACCAGTTGAATGTTAATCTGGCCTTTGTCAAAGGAAGCTATCAAACCAAACGACTAAGATCTAACCTTGCATTAATGATAGGCACTTATGCCAAGTATAATTTAAGTGCTGAACCCAATTGGGCAAAGCCATTGTTGGAAGCCAATGTTGGGTATAAGCCATTTGAACAACATGAGTTCTGGATAGATGCTGGTGTAATGCCATCACATATAGGTTTTGAAAGTGCCATAGGTAGTGATTGCTGGAATTTAACCAGGAGTATACTTGCAGAAAACTCACCTTATTATGAGTCAGGCATAAAGTTCAACTACACCAGTAAAAATCAGGATCTATACGTTGCATTTCATGTGTTAAACGGATGGCAGAAAATTGTATTCACTAAAGGAGATGAAAAACCGAGTATTGGCCTACAGGTCAACTATAAACCAACGAATAAGCTGACACTCAATTACAGTAATTTTGTTGGCAATATAAGCGTAGATGGCAGAAATGCATTAAGAATATTTCATAATCTCTATGCCATCTATGATGCTTCCGCTAAACTTTCATTGATAATGGGATTTGATATTGGCACACAAAAAACACCAGATACAAGAAGGGCTGTTTGGTATACACCAGTGATTATTTCAAAAATCAAGCTGACTGAAAAAAGCAGAATTGCTGGCAGGCTGGAATTTTACATTGATAAACAACAGGCAATGATTGCCACTTCAACTCCCAATGGCTATCAAACATTTGGAGCTTCAATAAATTACGATCATCAAATCTCACCCAAAGTAATGTGCCGCGCTGAGTTGAAAAACTATAGTTCAAGAGATCCTATTTTTCAATACGAGCAAAGTAGTAAATACCAAACCACTGGCACCATGGCATTGATTGTTAAGTTATAGAATCATACAAAGGTTTGCAAGCATTTGCCTTATCAATAAATCAATTTTCCTATGAATCCTTGATTGACCCATAAACCATTTTGCGTATAAATATGGAGGTCGAACAATACATACAAATGAAGGCTTAAAATAGTAAATTACAAGAATGAAATATTGCATTGTTTTTTGCATCGCCAGTGTGCTCTTTTGCGCCCTCAATAGTAAAGCACAGGTTAAGAAAGAAAGGATTGCCTGCATTGGGAACAGCATTACTTTTGGTGCAAGACTAACGCATCCAGAAACAGCATCATATCCTGCTGTTTTAGGGAGCCTGCTCACCGAAAAAGGCTATCATCATTATGAAATCAAAAATTTTGGCATTGGTGGCGCTACAGTCCTGAGATTTGGAACACCAAATCTTTGGCGAATTCTTGATTCATTAAAAAATTTCCCTCCGGATATAGCAGTTATTGAAGCAGGAACCAATGAAACAGTTGGTGCGCCAAGACTCAACTGGGAACATATCAGTGAATTTGAAAAAGATTATTCAGATTATATCGCTGCAATTAGAAATATAAACCCCGACTGCAGGATTATCATCTGCAGCCCCTTGGACATGGTGCTTGAAACCAAGGACTTAACGCAAGCCCGGAAAGATGATCTTTTAGGCAGAAGGCCGAGGATATGGGAATTGCGGGAAAGAATAAAAAAGATTGCTGCAACAGAAAATGTTTTTTTTCTTGATTTAACCAAACCGTTTAAAGGAAAGCCGGAATTGATGACCACCATGGATGGCGTTCACCCCAATCAGGATGGATATCACTACATGGCAACCTTGGTATTTGATTATATGAGGAAAAAGAAAATAATTTCCGGTGGTATTCTACACTGAATAGTACACAGTTGCTCTTCCAATTCCCTCTTTAGTGATTAACTTTTTATTTAATAACTCAACCAAAGTTTTCTTTACTGTCGGAAGTGGAATGTCTAGTTTAGTGCAGATATCCCCTGAACTGGATCCTGGATGATTTAGAATATAAAAACTAATTCTTTGTTCACGAGGAGTTAGCTTTTCATTAGCTTTTTTACTTTCTTCTAATTTCAGCACCAAATTGTTTTGAATATTATTTAGGCAGTTTGTAAAAAAAATAAGCCATTGTGTTACGTTTTCTCCAGGTCTATTTTTTTGTGCATCCATTAATACTTTGTAGTATTCAGATTTTCTATTTTCAATTTCATGTTCAAAGCTTACATACTGTATCCATGAATAACCATTCTTCAATAAAAGT
>CALPWM020000013.1 GCA_943327275.2 Chitinophaga pinensis | reverse complement strand
TTGAATCTCCCATGAATTGGTGAGAACATTTGCCATGCTGCCGTATGTACTGGAAAGAAATTTTTCCGGATTGGCAATGTCTGCAGGATTATCCCCATTGATAAAATATTTTTCATGCCTAAAACTGCCGGAAACAGTTTCCTGTTTGTATTTGTTGATGTTGATCCTGTAGTTCAGCCCCTTCACTTTAGGAATGTCTGCACTCAGGTAACTGATGATCCTTGTACTGGTATATTTTTCAAGGTTGTCATCATACAAGCCGGGAGAAGTGGCATTTCCCCAATAAGGATTGATGAGGTTTGCTGGAGTTGGGTTTTTGTCCAAAATTCCCGCTGCCTCATCTTTCCACTTGTAAGAATATGGAGTTCCAATGGTAGCCTGTCCCATGTCTGGCGGTGTACCAGAATAATCCCTTGCAGAATAATACATACTCAAACCATAATCCAACCACTTGGTAATCTTGGCATCCATTTTTGCAGTCACGGTATACTTCTTGAAATTATCATTGTCCAACACACCATTTTGCTTGAGGTAACCTGCAGAAACATAGTAGTTGATCATTTCATTACGTCCGGAAACACTGAGATTCAGGTCATTCAGTGGGGCATACTGGGTGATTTCTTTCAACCAATCCATCTCTTGCCCATTATTGTATGCGATCAGTTCTTTGGCATCCAATACCTTTTCCAAAGAAAGATCAGCCTGGCCAGCGAGACGCCTGTTTTCTGTTCTCCACTTGATGAAATCAGCACCCTTCCTCATGTCTGGCCTTTTGGTCCAACTTTGAACCCCATAGTTGTTGTTAAAAGAAATTGCAGGTTTTCCTGTTTTACCTCGCTTCGTGGAAATCATGATCACACCATTGGCAGCCCTTGATCCGTAGATAGCAGCAGCACTGGCGTCCATCAGGATATCAAACGATGCGATATCCTGGGTATTGATCTCATTCAAACTTCCGTCAAAAATCACACCATCAAGCACAATCAATGGAGCATTGGATGCAGCCAGTGAACGTTGGCCACGTACCAAAACACTTGGTGCACCACCGGCTACACCCACGGCACCAATGTTCACACCTGGTGTACCTTGTATGGCCTGAAGCGGACTGATATTGGTCATGTTGGCAATGGGCGTTCCCTCAATATTTACTTTTCTCACAGCCCCCGTAAGGTCTTTTTTCTTTTGGGTACCGTATCCAACGACAACGACTTCATTCAAACTGGCAGATTCTGCCTTGAGCGAAACAGAAAGAGTGGACTGACCTTTTACGGATACAATTTTTGTTTCAAAGCTGGTGAAACTGAATACCAATGAAGCATTGTCAGCTGCCTGCAAAGAGAAATCTCCCCGCTCGTCAGTAACAGTTCCCTTGTTGCTGCCAGAGATGGTAACACTTACACCAGAAATTGGCTTACCTGCAGCATCCTTAACATTGCCCTTCACCATTTTTGCTTGCGCCAAAATGGATGAAGAAAAAACGAACATCAGGATGGAAAAAAGAAACAAGCAACGAAGTACAGCGCTGTTGTTCCAGACTTGGATTTTGGGATGGAAATGTTTAAGCATGTTGATTTTTTTTCGTTAGTATTTGGCATGGAAGGTTCCCGAAGGAAAATTTCCAACTCAAATTAACACCGAATAACAGCGAGTTCAGGCTGAAACAATAGCGAATTAGTATACTTTTTTGGCTTTAAATTTTTTGAACTGCTGATGCAGCTTTTTAAAGAAATTACCTCTACTTTCAATTGTCAATAAATTTCTTCAGCATGAAACCCCTATTCTTAAAAATTGAATCCTCCAATGTTTATACCATCAGAGAGCAATTGGTTTCATACGTCAACAGCCGATACTACTATCATCCACAGATAGAGCTGGTGTATTCTGAAAAAAGTGATGGCATGTGCATCATTGGAGACAAGGTTCAAATCGTCAACGAAGGGGACATTTTCATGCTGGGAGAAAACCTTCCTCACCTGTTCAGGAACGATGAAAAATATACCGACAAGAAACTGAAGGTAAGAGTCATCGTTCTGCATTTTCTACCTGATTTTGGAGGAAAGGATTTTTTGGAACTGCCGGATATGAGGAACATAAAATTGTTGTTGAAAAAGGCAGAAAGGGGCTTATCCATTGAAGGAAAAGCCAGAGCAGAGGTTGGCAGAATAATGAAACAAATGCTGACGGAAAAAGGCGCAGGCAGGATGATTCTCTTGTTGCAAATACTCAACTTGATCAGTTGTTCACGGGAGACAAAAATGATCCTGCCCATTGGATTTCAGCCACAGATCAATGAACAAAACGAGGACAGAATAAACGATGTCTATTCTTTTACCATGCAACACTTCAACCAGAAAATACATACCAAACAAATTGCCTCTGTTGCACACCTGAGTGAACATTCATTTTGCCGGTATTTTAAATCAAAAACTGGAAAGACCTATACCAATTTTCTGCACGAAATAAGGATCAAGCATGCTTGCAAACTGCTCATTGAATCAAAACTCAGCATATCACAAATCATCAATGAATGCGGCTTTGTGAACTATGCGAATTTTTTCCGGTACTTCAAAATGCTGACAGGCAAAACGCCTGCAGAATACCAGAAAATCAACAACGATAGTCTGATTACTGAAAAATAATTGGATTCATTTCTGTATCAATTACCTCACCCACGGCGGCGCCAGGGCACCATGCATCCCAATCAGCTTGCTGGTTCTTGTTTTCAGGCGCCTTTAGTTTCATGTCCTTGTCCATGTAGATCATGGTCATCACCTTGCGCATTTGGTTCGTGGTATTCGGACCAGCACGGTGGTACAACCATCCTGTATGAAAACTCACTTCGCCCAATCCAAAGGCTTCCACAATATGGTCAAAGCCTGTATTGCGCAGTATGTTATCCAGATATGCCTGGCTTTCATCTCCAATCTCCTTGTCCCTGCCTTCTGTAATTTCATAGCTCCTTGCACTGAATTCAAGCGGTCCAAATTCCAATGGTGTTTCCTGCAAAGGAATCCATGCGGTAACTGTCTTGTCGCTTGACAAAGGCCAGTAATACTGATCAGCATGCCATGGCGTATGTCCACCACCAGGTTCTTTGTAAAGCGCCTGATCATGGTAAATTCTCACCCCTTCAACTTCCAATAAATCAGCAGCAATTTTGGCCAGGCGCTTGCTGAAAACAATCTGCTTTACAGCGGCTGAATTTCTCCAGATGTTCATGATTTGCAAAAATGCTTTGCCATACGTATCCCTGTCTTCCATGGCAAGGTGTTGGGTATTCAACCGATTGACTTCAGCAGTAATGATCTCATCCATGGCCTGAAGTGCTTCTTTTGAAAGTACTCCCGGGATTTTGACAAATCCATTTTCCCTAAAATAGGCAGTCTGCTCCTCTGTAAGTTCAAAAGGCGCATCCAACTCTTGTGCAACGATGGCAGGTATTGTATTCATGGTGAATTCGATTCTCGTTTAAAGTTAAATAAACTAAAGTGAAAACTCTGTCAGTTTATGGAGCATGGGAGATAATCCGTGTCCTATCACATCAGGTCGCTGAATAAATCCTTTTTTAAATGCGATGGGTTGTTCCAGGATATCATTGGTGGCCAGATAGGAAAACTCAGTCCTGTTTACCTGATCAAAGGCAAGGGCAAGGTGTGCATTGATTTCAAACATTGAATTGCCAAGATATACTGGGATATTGGCTGATTTTGCCAGGGCAATGGAAGCCAGTGCATAGTCAATATCCTTACCGGTTCTTAAACCTTGAAGCCCTCCTACTTCAACCAATTTCCGGAGGTCCTCGATATCGTTGACATAATCATGCCCGATGATGGGTATTGGACTTCTTTTTGTCAACTCCGCAAAACCTTTCACATCATCTCGACGGAGCGGATCTTCCATGTATTCAAGTGCAATGCCATTGTGAAGATAGGTTTCAATGCGTGTCAAAGCGGTTTGCCAATCCCAGACCTCATTGGCATCTGCAGTAAGCCTGATTTCAGTACCCGCATAGGATTGGATCAATTTCAATCTCCGCAGGTCTCGCTCCACATCATCCGCACCCAGCTTGACTTTTATGATCCCAAAGCCATCTGTCAAAAATTTCTCAGTCAGGTCCAGTACGTCCTTGTCTGAGAGGGGAAAATCTAGAATACTGCCGTAGGCAAGGGCCTCTTGTTTCTTGGTATTGGGGTTCAGCAACTGATACAAAGGAACATTTCTTTCCTGGGCCATCAGGTCCCAGAGGGCAAGGCGAACAGCAGCATCAAGATGGTTAAATCCTGATGTAAAAGAAGTTCGTTCTGCTTCAAGGTCAAAGGCATTTTTGTTGTACAATTTCTTCCACCAGGTATTCCTGAAATCAGCTTCGATGACGGACACATCAGGAAGCTCCCTTACATACCAGGCAGAGTGTTTGAACTTCCCCTTCCAGGCAGATTCTGAATAGCCCCAGCCCACATGCCCTTCGCTTGATTTGAGGGCAATGGCCACAACATTGATGACCTCATAACTGCAGTTATTATCCCCTACAACCCTGCCCAGTGGGAGGGTCAATTTATGCACTTCAAAATCATCAATCAATAACATCGCAAGTTTTTAAAGATTAATTTATTGCTGGTATTCCCCATCCGCATAGTGGTGAATCAGTTCCATGGAAGACCATTTCTTTGTAGTATCGAGACCAGGCAAGGCCCTTTGAAAATTAGCCATCATCCGGTTCCAGACCTCAATTTTTTTATCAGCACCAAGATAGAGGGAATCCACACTGGAAAGATCAGCATCTGCAGGCACTGTGACCATCATGAAGAGACGGTTATCAAAACGATAGATCCTGACTTCATGGATACCACTGGCCCGATTGGCTTTTCTCAGCTCAGGCCAAACCCCGGTTTTTGAATGCATGGAATCATATATCCTGATCAAAGCAGGTTCATTGACCAAATCAGTGGTATAAACCATGGTCTTATACGCAACAGGAGTCTTGCTGTTTGAATTACAAGCAATGCAGAAGCTGCAATATGCCAGCAGTAAGCAAACAGTAAATTTGAGACAGAAATTCGGGTAACTATTTTTCAATGAAAAGGATTGAAATGTATTGTAATTGCAAATAAAAGACAATTAATGAATCAGAAACTGAAGGCAGTGGCAATTCATTGTATTTTTTTGTCAAATCAACTTTAAGGATCCTGCCCTATGATGATGGCAACAATTGCATGGCCTCATTCCTGAGTACTGGGCTTTCTAAAAACTGGAGGGACTCCTTTAACTCTGAAAGCTTCGAGGCACCCAAAACCAATTTGTTGATGCAGGGAGCATTGAAAACATATTGCAGTGCGAGTCCAGTAAATGCAAGGCCTGATGCATCGCAATTTTTTTTCAATGCGATGGCCTGTTGCAGATCTACTGGAGGAATCCATTCAGGTTTGGTCAAGGCATAATAATCCAGTTTATTGCCCAGCAGTCCCATGTACAGCGGACTGGCCTGCCATACCTGAATCCCTGCTTCTGCCAGTTGTATAAACTCAGCATCTTGTGCAGCCTGGTTGACGATATTGTAACGGTTGAATCCCATGAAATGAGTGAAACCATTGTCTGCAACAAATGGTGAAAATGATGCGCCATAATTGCCGCCAATACCAATATTTTTTACCAGTCCATCTCGTTTCAGGATTTGCATGGCCTCAACGGCATAAGGAATCTCTTCAGCTTTCATGCCTGGAGCATCATGCAAAAAAAGCAGGTCAAGTTGATCCCGCCCAAATATCCTGAGGCTCTCATGAGCAGACTTGGTAATGCCTGCAGGACTGAAATCATAGCTGATGCTGTCAGGGTCATCCGACTTTAATTTTCCAGCCTTTGTACTGACAAAAGGTGCTGGGCCTTTCCACTCACGGAGAGCCCTTGCGAGGATGCGCTCTGCATCAGCATATGCCGGTGCTGCATCGAAATGTGTTATGCCCTGCTCAAGGGCATAGAGAATGGTTTTGACAGATTCATCCTCATCTATTTTCCCCCAAAGGCCCGCCAATCCTGCAGTTCCCAATACCAGTCGCTCCTTGTCAACATTCAACTCAGCAGACATATTATTTTTTTTCTCCGAAATCAATTTCGATACTGGGATATTTTTTCTGAAATGCCATCAGGCCATTGGTGGTGATGCCTGAGCGCCAGCAAAAGATTTTTTTCAATGTTGGAGCTGGAGTCAAATTCAACAAACCTGCATCATCTATTTTGGTGCCTACAATGTTGAGGTATTCCAGTTTCTTGAACTGTCCAATCAAGGATATGGATGCATTGGTGATGGCCGTATTTTTGAGGTTCAACCTTGTGATGTTGGAGCAAGATTTTAAAAGTTCCAAACCTGCATCAGTAATTTTTGTATCGGCCAATACCAGCCACATCACCTGTGGAGAAATTTTCTGCAAGAGTGGAGCATCCTTGTCTCCGAAGGAAGGAGCATTCACCATGTTCAGTTCCAGAAAATGGGTGCTGGAAGAAAGGGGAACAACGGCAACGTTGATCTTTTTTAGGGCAGTGATGCCTGATGCATCGGCAGGAGCGATGGTATCCATTGCTGCAGGCCCTGATGACTGCTTTTCTGCATCCGATAAAAATTTTCTTATGGTATCATTGGTGCTCACCTCTTTTACTGGTTGTGAAGTGGAAACACCGTGCAAGACCCACCAAGACAAAAGGTCAATCTCCGGTTGCGTCAATTGTGATTTTTCTTTGGGCGGCATGTGCTTTTCATCCCCCTTGTCCAATAAAATGCGGCGGATGAATTCACTGTGATCAGGATCACCTGCAACAATGGCCTTCCCATTTTTTCCTCCTTTCATCAGGGCTTCAATGGTATGCAATTGAAAATCACCTTTCTTCTTTTTTTCATTGTGACATTGCATGCATTTTTGTGCCAGGACCGGTTCAACAATACCATCATAAACGCTCACCGTTGATGCAGCCGTCAACTTTTCCATTTTTCGTTTTTCAAGGACAGCAACAGTTTCAGAATCTGTTGCGGCAGAAAACAGATAGCCCTCACCATGTGTCATTTCTCCTCCAAAATGTCCGGCCAGCAAAAGCGACAACATCATCAGGTGAAATCCCGCATGATAGTATGGTGTTCGGTATTCCTCTTTTTTATACCGTTTATACGCCAGCAATCCAATGGAAACAATACATACAGCAATGGCAGTATACCGGTGCCAATCCAAGAGGTTCTCTTCATATCCTCCAGACAAGGACAACATCCAGCCAAAAAATGCAGCCAATAAAGATGATACAATGCCTGCAACCAATACAAAATCAATCAACCTTGATTTTTCTGTGCCGGACTTGAAAAAATACTGGATAACATAAGCAAGTGCCAGAAAGCCTATAGGCAAGTGTACAAAAACGGGATGCAGGTGCCCTAAGAAATTGATGATCATGCAATCAGGTTATGGATTACATTTCCTGAAACATCTGTCAATCGATACCTCCTGCCCTGGCTCTTGTAAATGAATTGCTCGTGGTCAATGCCCAGCAGGTGCATCATGGTGGCCTGGAAATCATGTACATGCACCTTGTCCTTCACGACATTGTGTGCAAAATCATCTGACTCACCATATACCATGCCTGACTTGATTCCACCGCCAGCCATCCAGATGCTGTAACAGCCTGGGTGATGGTCTCTGCCAAATCCTTCCGGAGTAAGTTTTCCTTGTGAGAAACTTGTTCTGCCAAACTCTCCACCCCAAATAACAAGGGTATCATCCAGCAAGCCTCGCTGCTTCAAATCCTTGACCAGTGCTGCTGATGGCTGATCAGTATGCGATGTGGCCCTTTTGATTCCGGATGCAAGGGATCCATGATGATCCCATCCAAGATGATAGAGTTGCACAAAACGAACATCCTTTTCTGCCAGCCTCCTGGCCATGATGCAATTGTGTGCAAAGGTTCCGGGTGTCATCACATCCGGACCATACATGTCAAGAATATGCTGTGGTTCATCGGACAAATCGGTAATGGAAGGAATGGCCATTTGCATTTTATAAGCCATCTCAGATTGGTTGATCTGGCTTTCAATTTCCGGATCATGCCATACCTCGTTTTGAATATTGTTAAAGCCCTTGATAAAATCAAGTGCCCTTCTTCTGTCCATTCGATCGATGCCCTGTGGATTGTTGAGGAAAGGCACCGGCTCGTTCCCCGTCATGAACTGCACGCCCTGGTGGTGGGAAGGCAGGAAGCCACTGCTCCAGGCAGCACTGCTGATGGGTTGATCACCTCCGCCTTTGGAGACCATGACGATGAAAGAGGGAAGATTGTCATTCATGCTTCCAAGGCCATAACTGAGCCAGGATCCTATGCAAGGCCTTCCGCTCAATTGATTGCCCGTTTGCGTGAAAATCACTGCGGGCTCATGGTTGATCTGTTCGGTGAACATGGACCTCACCACGCAGATATCATCTGCAATCTCAGCAATATGGGGAACCAGGTCACTGAAGTATCCGCCAGCAGCACCATGCTGCTTGAAGGTAGCGGCAGGCATGGCCAACGGAAAAGAATATTGGTTGCTGACCATTCCGGATATCCTGTTCTTGCCAATGACTGAAGCAGGAATTTCCTGTCCATGCATGCTGTACAGCATGGGCTTGTAATCGAACAATTCCATTTGAGATGGACCGCCACCCTGGAAAAGATAAATCACCCTTTTTGCCTTGGGGAGAAAATGCGGATTGACCAGGGGCTTGTTGATGTCTTCAGCAACCTGTTGCACCGCTTTTCGGTCTGCATTTTTGTTGCCCCAACCCAGCAATGAACCCATTGCGATGCTTCCCAATCCAAGGACTGAACCGCGGAGGAATTCCCTTCGCTTGTTCTCGTAATGCATTTTCATCAACTCATTCATGGTCAATCATTTTCTTGTAAGGAACTCATCGGTATTCATCAATGCCAATGCAGTACTGCCCATGGCCGCCAGTTGATGGATGCCAGGAAAATCAATATTGCTTTTTCCAACAGTCATGAGTGCTTCGGCTTTTTGTGGATTGGCCTCAAAATTTTTCAACTCAGCCAGGTACATTTCTTTCATCAATTGCTGCTCCTTACTGTTGGGCTTGCGTCCTGTGATCAAGCGAAACCCAAACATCAACTGTCTTTCAATACTGGCACCGCCTTCCCTGATCATCCTGGCACCCACATGCCTTGAGGCTTCAACAATCTGTGGATCGTTCAGCATGGCAAGGGATTGCATGGGTGAACTGGAAACCGGACGCCTCACCAAACATACCGACCTGTCAGATGCATCAAAAATTTGCATGAAGGGCACAACACTTGTTCGCTTTCTTACCGTATAAATGCTTTTCCTGTAAAGGTCTTCACCTTCAGATAAAATATACTGGTAGCGCCAAACCTTATCGCTCAGGGCATCCCACAACCCTTCCGGCTGATAGGGATAAACACTTTTGCCACCAACCTTGTTGGAAAGCAATCCCGCCACAGCAAGCGCATTGTCGCGCAGCATCTCAGCAGGATAACGATAACGGGGACTCCTTGTCAGGAGGGCGTTATTTGGATCGCTTTTCATCACCTCAGGATCTGCCAACGAAGATTGCTGATAGGTTGCACTCATGACCATGTATTTCATGAATGCCTTTGTGTCCCACTTGCTTTTCATGTAGTGCAAGGCAAGATGATCCAATAATTCTGGATGGGTGGGCATTGCACCCTGGTTGCCAAAATCATCCGAAGTGGATACCAATCCCTTGCCAAAAACCAATTGCCACATCCTGTTCACCGCAACCCTGGAGGTCAATGGATTTTTAGCATCGAACATCCATTGTGCGAGGCCCAGCCTGTTTTTCGGAAGTCCTTTGGGGAAAGGCATGATGGCCTCCGGAGTTGCAGGCTCCACCTTGTCTCCATGGCTATCATATATGCCCCTTTTCAAAACATAGGTGGGACGGGCCTGGGGAAGATCACCCATCACCATGACTTCTTTGACGGAATCATAGAGATCGCAGAGTGATTTTCTGGTTTGTTCCAAGGGACTCAACAGAGTATCTGTGCTTCTTTTCAAAGGCAGGCTGAAAGGCTTCAGTGCTTGCAAATAGGCGACTTCACTGGAAGTCAAGAGATTGTTGAAAATCTGAAACTCATCCACCTCTCCTCTTGGCATGGACCTGTCAAGCACCCGCTTTCCAAAATTAAAACCTGAATGTTTTCCCTTGTGAATGCTGTAGTACTGGCGGATATGCTTTACGAGGTGATCGTACTCAATTTTGGTAGCCGTCTTCTTTCCATCCAGATAAATCGAGACCCCCGCAGCCTTGCTGGTACCATCATAGTTGATGGCCACATGATGCCATTCATTGGCCTTCAATTTTTCAGTGCTGATGACACTGATGGCATCGTGTGGAAAAGAATGGCTCAACCGAAAATTCAATTGGTTGTCTTTCAACAACAGGTCATATCCCTGATAACCATAACGGTGGTGCTCTGCATGATAAAAAACCGTAGCCAGTGGATATTGCTCCGGAACCTTCAACCAAAGGCTGAAGGAGAAAGGCTCATACCGTTCAAAATAACCCACCTTGTAAGCAGGAAATGCGAGGTAGGTCTCATCATTGTATTTGAGTGATTTTCCAACCACGCCAGTTCCAAACTCTGCCTTGCTGAAACTTGCGCTGTTGGCAGGATCCGCCTCGTTGACAAATACTTCTGTTTTGGCATCAATCTTTTTGGTGCGATCAAAATTCAACTTTGCATGGAGCTTCTGGGCAAGAGAAACAGCGATTTCTTTTTCTTCCTGTTTCAACTGATTGGCTTCAATCTTGCGCAGCCGTTCAGCTTCCATTTTCTCCATGGCTTTTAACTGCTGTTGCAAGCGGCTGATTTTTGCATCGTCATTTGCTGATGTAAGCAACAAGGTTGGCCCGGGCACTACATTGTCATCACCATAATTGGGTCCTCCTTTTTCAAAAGTGCTGTTGAAAAAAGCATACATAGAATAATAATCCTTCTGGCTGATCGGATCATATTTGTGGTCATGGCATTTTGCACAACCAACCGTCATGGCAAGCACAGCAGTGCCCAGGGTATTGGTGCGGTCAACCACATACTCCACGCGGTACTCTTCATCGATGATGCCTGCTTCAGAGTTTTGTTTGTGGTTACGGTTGAAGCCGGTGGCAAGGATCTGTTCCTGGGTTGGATTGGGCAACAGATCCCCGGCGTATTGCCAGGTGATGAAATCATTGAAGGGAAGATTGCGGTTGTAGGCACTGACGACCCAATCCCTCCAGGGGCTCATTTCCCGGTGCTTGTCATCGAGGTATCCATGGCTGTCTGCAAAACGCGCAACATCCAGCCAGTAGGCCGACATGCGCTCTCCATAATGATGGGAAGCCAGGTACCTGTCAACCAATTTTTCATATGCTTTTGGATCAGTATCCTTCATGAAGGCATCCACCTCCTTGACATCTGGAGATATGCCCCTTATATCAAAACTGAGCCTGCGGATCAATGTTTCCTTGTCCGCTTGTTTGGCAGGTTGCAACCCGGCCCTTTCTATCGCATCCAGGGTGAAATGATCAATCTCATTTTTGACCCAGGCCCTGTTTTCCACTGAAGGCACTGACACAGATTTCAACGGAGCAAAGGCCCAATGTTTTTTATATTCAGCACCCTGCTTTACCCATTTTACCAGCACGGCCTTTTCATAGGCAGAGAGCTCAAGATGTGACTCCGGAGAAGGCATTACATAGTCAGCATCCTCACTAAGGATCCGCTTCACCAATTCACTTTTGGAAAGGCTTCCCGGAGCAATCGCCTTCAAGCCAGACTCGGTCACTTTGCTGTAGGCGAATGAAGCAATGTCCAACCGCAAGTCGGCCTTCTGTTTTTTTGCGTCCGGACCATGACAAGAGAAGCATTTGTCTGAAAGTATTTTTTTGACATGTAAATTGTAATCAATCTCTTCAGGAAGGGATTCATAGGCTTCAGCCACGTCCTTTGGAAGTTCGGTATTGTCACAACCAAAAAGCAGCAGCGCAAGAAAAATGATGAGGATTCCTCTCATGGGAATACATTTATAATCATGTAAAATTACCCTTTAGGCCTGCATTGCCAAGGCAATAACAAGAGCCACTTTGTATACTATTTTAGCATTGGCTTAGAACAAGTATTAGTTTTATGTAATTTACTCTATTATACCCAAATTCAAAAACGAATTTCATGCACAGAAAATACCTCAGGTTAATATGGATGATGCTCGCCCTTGGCCTGTTTGAAACCCATGCACAATCGATTCATGTGAGTCCTAAAGGAAACGATAAAAACCCGGGGACCAAAGAAAAACCCGTTGCCAGCCTGAGTGCAGCCAGAACCCTGGTCAGGAACTACAAAAAAAGCAAGGGACTGCCCAAAGGTGGGCTCAATGTGATCATCCACGGAGGCATTTATGATCTGCAGGAGACCTTCCAGCTGTCTGAAGAGGATGCGGGCAAAAAAGATGCCCCCATCGTTTGGTCAGCCGCAGCAGGGGAAAAGGTCAACATCTCTGGTGGGAAAACAATCAACCCGGGGAAATTCAGCAAGGTCATCAATAAAAATATTTTAAACAGGCTGGAAAAAAATGCCATCGGAAATGTATGGCAGGCAGATCTGAAGGCCGAGGGCATCAAGAACCTGGGCAACCACCGCCAATACGGACATGCCTTGCCTGTTGTGCCTGCAACACTGGAACTCTTCTACAATGGCGAACCCATGACCCTTTCAAGGTATCCCAACAAGGGCGCCATGAAAATCGGTAAGGTAGCTGATCCTGGATCCGTTCCACGCACTGGCGACAAATCCAATCGGGGCGGGCTTTTTGCCTATACTGACATGAGACACAAAAAATGGGCAGGCCTAAAAAATCTTTGGATCCAGGGAACGCTCAATTATGGTTTTGGGGATGACTATAACCCCATTGATTTTATCGACACCATCGCCGGACAGGTCAAACTCAGGAAACCCCACCTCTATGGTGTTGGTTCCGGAAAAGATTTTCAGGAATATGTGGCCATCAATATACTCGAAGAATTGGACAGCCCAGGAGAATGGTATATCGATGAAACATCAGGAATCCTCTACTTCTGGCCACCCACAGACATGAAGGATGCCCTGATACAGGTTTCCATCTTGGAAGATCCCATCATCGCATTGGAAGGCACTGAACACGTAACACTCAAGGGGCTTACCATTGAAGCAGGCAGGGGGATCGGCGTGTACATTGAGCGCAGCAACCATACCCTTATTGCCGGCTGTACCGTAAGGAATGTGGGTACTTCAGGAATTTTCATGGGCCAGGGTGCAAAACTGCTGGATGAAAACAGTTCAGTCGATGATTATAAGGGAGAACCACAGTCCAGGCAGATAGGAAGTTTTCAAAATCATATCTACAAGAACAATGCCTGGAACAGAAATGCCGGTAGTAACAATGGCGTGCTGAGTTGTGATGTGTACAATACCGGAAGTGGTGGAATCTACATCAGTGGAGGCGATAAGAAAACCCTGACCAAGGGAAACAGCTATGCTGAAAACTGCAGGGTATACAACTATACTAGGAGAAATAAATTCACATGGGCAGGCATCCGGGTGGATGGATGTGGCAACAAGATTTCACACAATGAAATTTTCAATTCAGATTGGCACGGCATCTTTGTTCACGGGAATGACCATTTATTTGAGTACAATTATATCCATGATGTTACCCTGAATTCAAACGATACCTCACCATGGTACATCGGCAGGAACCCAAGCGACAGGGGAAATGTAATCCGGTACAATTACCTTGACAATTGCGGCAATCCGAACAGGATGACCATGGGCATTTATTGTGATGATTCATCAACAGATGTCTATGTATATGGAAATGTTTTCAACAACATGAAAACCGACCATGGCGTACTTTTCAGCAATGCAGGATGGGATATTGTGATGAAGAATAACATTGTGATCAACCCGATTGCGCAAACAGCAGTTGTTTCCGCACTTTGGTACACCTGGGCTGCGCCACAAACAAAGGAAATGTTTGGAGAGAACGGGGTCATCAGAAAGAGGCTTGAACAGGAAATTGATTTCAGGTCTCCGCCTTATTCAACAAGGTATCCCACATTGCTTCCTTATCTCGATGTGATTGTGGAAGGAAAAGAGTGGCAGGCAATGCGTTCCAGGGGCAACATGCTAGAAGGAAACCTGATTGTCGGCGGACCAGAAAACCCCATCAAATTATTGGGAGGTCAACATGCGCAGATGGATGGCAAAAACAATTGGGTAACCAAAGAAGATCCCGGATTTGTAGACATGAAAAACAAGAACTTCAACCTCAAACCTGATGCAAAGGTTTACACAATGATTCCTGGTTTTGAACCCATTCCATTTGACAAGATGGGAACCTACAAAGACCAATACAGAAAATAAATATCCATGTCAAGACATAGATCCCTGAAGTGGTGCATGGCCATCATGGTATTGCTCAACGCAACAGTAGTGTGTGGGCAGGTCTCCCTTGCTCCATACAATGTTCAATGGACAAGCCAAAGCATCAATTCATCAGGATCAATGCCCATGGGCAATGGTGACATAGGCGCCAATATCTGGGTAGACCAGGAAGGTATTTTGCAATTTTATATTTCAAAAACAGATAGCCATTCTGAAATTGGCAGGCTCTTGAAGATTGGAAAAATAGCCATGCGGTTCAGCCCGAATATATTGGCTGAAAAAGAATTCATCCAAACCCTGGATCTTGAAAAAGGCATGATCAGGATCAGCGGGAAAAAAGAGGAGAAAACCATTGAAATCAATTGCTGGGTTGATGCCAACAATCCTGTCATCCATGTTGAGGGCAATGCCAATTTTCCTTTGAGCATTGATGTGATCAACCAGCTCTGGCGCAAAGAACAAAGACTGCTCACCGGAAACGAGCGGCATTCAGGATATGGGGTCACATTCAGGGACGAGCCATTTCTGTCAGAAAAAGATACAGTGCTTCAGTTTAACAATGCCATTGGATGGTGCCATGAAAACAAGAGCTCCATCTGGCAGATGACCCTCGACAACCAAAACATCAGTGCGTTCAATGCCATCGGAAAAGATCCATTGTTAGGACAAAGATTTGGCGCCATTGTTGGGGGGAAGGAATTCAAAAAAACCTCAGCCATTCAACTTTCTACCATCGCACCCACAAAGCATTTTGCGATGTACGCAGTGGTCCAAAAATCCAACAACCCATCCATCCAAAACTGGAAACAAGCCATTGAAAAAAAGCTTGAAAACCCCATGAAATCTGCTCCGGGCATAGATCTCAACAACCATGTTTCCTGGTGGAAAGCGTTTTGGAACAGGCACTATATCATCATCAGTTCTGATTCAGCAAAAGAAAAAACATTTGAGATCACGCAGGCATACACCCTTCAACGTTATATGAATGCCTGTGCCGGAAGAGGTGGCCTGCCCATCAAATTCAATGGTTCCATTTTTACGGTTGATCTGAACGAAAACATGGGCAGCGGAAAAAAAGGATTTGATGCAGATTACCGTGAATGGGGAGGTAATTTCTGGTTCCAGAATACAAGGCTGATTTACTGGACCATGTTGCATGCAGGAGATCACGAAATGATGAAGCCTTTTTTTGACATGTACAGTAATGCATTGGCGCTGGCGAAATTCCGAACAAAAAAATACTTCAACCATGAAGGAGCCTATTTCCCTGAAACAATGACCCCATGGGGTTCTTACCTGATTGACAATTACGGATGGAACAGAAAAAACAAGCCGGACGGGGTATCGGATAATTTATACATCAGGTACTATTGGCAGGGAGGGCTGGAACTCTGTGCGATGATGTTTGACTACCTGGAATTCACGAAAGACTCGGCATATTTCAAAAGCAAGGCGGTGCCCTTCATCAAGGAGATCATTGCCTTCTATGACAAGCATTATGCCCGTGATGAAAAAGGGAAATTGTTAATCACCCCAGCACAGTCGCTTGAAACCTATCAGGAAGGAGTAACCAATCCTGCACCAGAAATTGGCGGACTGCATTGGTGCCTCGATCAAATCCTGAACAAACCTGGCTTGTTTGAAAGCGGTTTCCTGAACCTGAGCAAAAGATTCAAAAAAGAAATTCCTTCAATGCCCATCAGCGATTCGCTCGGACAAAAAATCCTGCTCAGTGGTGAAAACCTTGGCAAAAGATTGAACATTGAAAACCCTGAACTCTATGCTGTATTCCCCTACAGGATATTTGGCGTTGGCAAGCCTGGGCTGCCTATGGCGTTGCATACATTTGCCTTGAGGGGATACAAAAGCTGGCAGGGTTGGCACCAAGACGCCATTCAAGCAGCCTTGCTAGGATTGACAGCAGAGGCAAAGAAAATGGTAACATCCAATTTCACTGCAAAACAGAACAGCAGCAGGTTTCCTGCCTTCTGGGGTCCCAACTACGATTGGGTACCAGACCAGGATCATGGATCCGTTTCATCCCGGGCCCTGCAAAACATGCTGGTGCAAACCAATGGTGATGAAGTACTGCTTTTTCCCGCCTGGCCCAAGGAGTGGAATGTGCAATTCAAGGTAAATATCCCCGGGAATACCACTATTGAAGGTACTTACACACAAGCGGCGGGTGTCAGGATTACTAAAAAACCTGAAAATATCTACCTACAAACATTTATCAAATGAGTAAGAATTAAGGGGTCGATACAATATTTTATTTCCATAAATCCTCATTTCCCCAATCAAGCATATTCCCTTTACCATCTGATGGTATTCCAATGTATTGAATGGGTACAGAAGGGTATTTTTCAAATAGTGCTTCTATTTTCAGTTTTAAATTATTTCCTGGATTAGCTCTCAATAGAAGATATTTTAAAATACAGATAAAGTAGAAAGTACGTTTATTGTTTTCAAATGGCTTACTGATCCATTTACCAATTGGTTTTAATAAAATGTCTGGCTCAATAGCCAAATCCTTATTCCAAAGACGTGCATGATGCGCACAGATATTACGAACATAAGTGATACAATGAAGCCATGAGGTAAACACAGTGGGATGAACATCAAAAAAATCAGCTATTCGCTTTTTGTCGCTATTGTTTCTCAAACCACGATAAATGTGTGACAATTCTCCAATGGTTAACAATTCAAAACACATCCAGGATGGTGGATTAGCAGGACTGCCATATTTATCGATATAATGCTTTATGTATACTTCAGGAGTTCTTGCAGTTTTTGCTTTGGAAATAATTGACTGTAAATCATTGTAAGGGTCAACTACATTGCCAATTTTATTATAGAAAGGTGTAATAAAAAGAGATTGATTGTCTTGCCAATGCGAATCATTGTAATGCAATGCCATTTGATAAATGAGCTGTGTTCTTATTGCGATTTCAATCCGTTCTATACAGTCAAAAACCAACAACCTCAAATCACGATCGAAAGAATATGTTTGAATAATCTGCTCGAAGGAAGTGCCTTCATTAAATCTATCTTTCGTCTGTTGATAAGGAAGAAAATATGCACTTAATCGGTAATAGCTTATTTCATGCAAAAAATCCAAAGCTTGAGGTTCATTAATAATAGTTAGACCTCGGCTTTCAAGTAATGCTATTTGATCTTTAAAAGACAAAGGTGACTTATCATATATATTTTTACCCATACCCTTAAAAAGAGAAGACCCCCCAAGTGTGCATCGTAGAGAGGCATGGGAGGTGTATTATCGTTAATGATTTATGTCTTACTGAATTTCGATTTGTTAGCGGGTTTTCTGAAATTTACGATCCATACAAATCTGCTGTAAATGTAATACCTTTTTTGAATTCAAGCTATCGCCATAAAGTTAATTTTATAGACTACATGCTGAATTCTACTAAAGTTATATAATGTAACAGAAAAGTAATACAGCCTCTAAGAGTTATAACTGTCTGTTTTACAAGTGTTTAATTTCAAAATAGTAACTATTATAGTGTATTGACCCCCTAAATAGTAATCTACCCACGTTGCCACCCCAGAAGAAAATGCCTACATCGAAGCCCTGCACAGCAATGTTCAGCGTGAAGTGGTAGAGCGTTTTGAATTTGAATCCATTTACCATGCTCAGATGATTTTTAACCGCTACTACGACTGGTATAACAATCATCGAAAGCATAGCGCATTGGGTAGAAAATCCCCTGAACAGTACCTCCGCGAAAATGACCTTATATCCGGTCCCTATAAAACTGAAAAAAATCCGATATTGTCTCAAATTTTAACCTCATTTTGTCCAAGAATTAAGAGGTCAATACATTAGCAAGGGCTGTTAAAAGACCCTCTTCAAAGCAATTAATAATTTAATCACAATAATACATGAAACATTTTTTAATTATTTTATTTGGATTCTTTTATATGAATACCTCTCTAGGACAGCTCAAAAAAGATAATTGGTTATTGATGGGTGGAGGATCCTTTTATGCTTTTAAACAGGAATCCACTGGTACTAATTTAAATTATTACACAAGGGAAATGAATTCCACTTTTTTATCTTCGTTAGGATATTTTGTTACTGATAAATTTGTTATTGGAATAGGAAATCGGGTAAGTGGTGAAAGATATCAGCTAATTGGCGAAGATGTCGGAATTAAAAATTTCAGGTGGTCATTGGGACCATTTTTACGATATTATTTTTTACCTGTGGAAAAGAGTTTTAATTTTTTTACTGACATTGATTATCAGTTAGGCATCAATTCTAATTTTGGAGAATATAAAGGAAAGCATAATCTTTTCTCTGTATCACCCGGATTAGAATTTTTTTTTAATTCAACAGTTGGGCTACAACTAAAGATGGGCTATTCCAATAAAGTTACTAGTTCATATAGTCTCCCATCAAAAGAAGAAAAAAGTGTACGCAATGGTTTTGAATCTTCAATTGGGATAAGTATACACTTAGAGAAATAGATTTAATATTCTTTACTCAATTATTTAAATAATGAAAATAAAATGTGCATATCCGAAGGTTAATCGACTGATTAAATACAAGCTATTACATTTTAATCCCTGAAAACATAGGGCTTTAAATAAATATTCAATTTTACTGACTCATTATCCCTTATTTCCAATCGAATCTTTTTGTTAATATACCCAAACGATCTTGCATGTAATAAATATCTACCACTAGACAGCTTCAAATTTACTACCCCATTCGAATCTGAGGGAAATCTTTGGTTCTTAATTCAAATATCAGATAATTTAAGAGAATCATTAGTATCACAATCAAAGATTGAAGCCGAAATTGAATACTCATAATTAATGTTATTAAAACGAATAATTTCAAAGCGTGATTGACAATTAACGCTATAAATAAAACCGAATTTTAATAATATCAAAATCAAAATCTTTTTCATACTAGTTACATGCATTTATTTGTTTCCTGTGAATCAATATCGCCCAACCATTGCCATTTGTTCATTTAATTGCTTTATTCAGCTCTTTCAGACGGTTCATTTGGTGCGAATTAAATTTTGGATTGGTCTTGCTACCCAAATGCCTGGGCCTAATGGGAAGTAGCTGTCTTGGATGACAGCTACTTCAAGGCCTGGTCTGGCCATGGAATTTTCATACCATTTTGCTTGAATGTTGGCATGGATGCATTGCGCTTTTTCAATGTATTGGTCATCAGGGATACCATCTCGCGAAGCTTTGCAGGAGCAGCTTTCGCCAAATCTTTTTCCTCTCCAATATCATTGGAAAGGTCATACAATTCCAGCTCCCCGGTCTTGTGAAAATAAATCAGCTTCCAATTTCCTTTGCGCAGGGCCGTTCCCCAGGAAATACCGTGGTTGTTGACATTGGTCCAGTTGTTGGGATAATGCCACAACAAAACTTTTTTGTCGTCCTTCAGTGTAGGATTTTTCAGAAAAGGGATGATGGATTTCCCATCAATGGTTTGGATGGTGCTGTATTGTTTAATCCTTGCGAGCTCAAGCATGGAAGGGAACCAATCATCAACACTTACATATTGTTGGTTGGTTGTATTGCTTTGTATGCCAGGGCCTGCAACGATCATGGGAACACGGATCCCGCCTTCGTACAATGATCCCTTGCCTTGCTTGAGGGGAAGGTTTTGGGTATGTGCCTTACCTGTTCTTGGAGGAACCAGGCTGAGGCTTCCATTGTCGGTCATGAAGATGATATAGGTGTTCTTGTCTTGCCCACTTGATTGAAGATAGTCCATCAGTTCTCCAAGGCTTTTGTCCATGCCTTCCACCAATGCCGCATATTTAGCTTCGACATCTGTAAGCCCCTTATCAATATACTTCTTATAGTAACGATCGTCCTTGCTGAAAGGCAGATGCACGGCATAATGCGCCATGTAAAGATAAAATGGCTTGCCGGATGACTGGTTGGATTTCATTGCAGCAATGGCTTCTTCTGTCAAGGCATCCGTTAAAAAGGTTCCCTTATCAATATGTTTTTCAAGACCGCGTACTCCCCAGAGGGTATCATTGGGATTGCCCTTGTATTTGTCTTTGGCAAGAAAACTACCCGGATGTCCTGCTGCAGTTCCCGCAATGTTTACATCAAAACCAATGGTGAGTGGATTGGAAGCAGGTGTGCCATAAGGAGCGAAATGGGCCTTGCCGCAGTGAATAGTATGGTAGCCCGCTTGCTTCAACAAGGAAGGCAGTGGTGTAGCCAATACAGTATTGTTGATGCCCTCCACCGGGCTCATGCCATTATGGTTCCAATTGGGTGGAACCAGCACACTGTCTGGATAATCGGTGGGGGTATTCTTTTTGACGTTGGTCCAATTGGTGACATTGTGCCTGGCCACATTCATGCCCGTCATCAGGCTAACCCTTGTGGGCGTGCAGACCGGATTGGAATAGGCATTGGTGAATTTCATTCCAGCCTTGGCCATCCGCTCCATATTGGGCGTATGGAAAATGGCGTTGAGAGGCGTGGCTTTGTCCCAGAAAGGCAAGGAACAATCCTGCCAACCCATATCATCCACCATGAAAAAAATAATATTGGGTTGCTTTTGCTGAGCGTCAACAAAAAGGGGGGCTTGCAACAAAAACAAAAAAACTGTTCGTAAAAAACGCATGAATTTTAATTTAAAAAATTAAGCTGCTTCCAGGGATATTCCCCATCATTGCTTTGGATTTTCCCGGGGGTACTTCTTCCCTCGCGAACATACTTTATGAGCAGCGTTTTCAAGGTTTCAACAATGGCTGGAAACTGATCCTGCACATTTTTCTTTTCGGATGGATCTTTTTTAAGGTTATACAATTGCAAGAGAGGAAGCCCCTCTTCCGCTTTCCCCGGGCTTGGAAAACTCCAGCCACCAGAACCAGCAGCCAGAATGAGTTTCCAGTCTCCCTTGCGAATGGCAAAACTGCCATTGATGGAATGGTGCACAGTCGCTTCGCGAATGGCCAGGTTTGCGGATGGCTTCAACAAGACAGGAAGAAGATTGTAACTGTCCTCCGCCTCGTTGTCCTTCAGATCATACCCAACGATGCCTGCAAAAGTGGCCATAAAATCATTCAATGATACCGTCTGGGAAACAATGCTTGCGCCCTTTATGGAAGCTGGCCACTGCATCAACAATGGAACCCGGTGCCCGCCTTCAAAAATATCGGCTTTGTGTCCACGGTATCCATTGTTAGGATCATGTCCTCTTGCTTTCAGGAATTTAAAATCAGCCACCGGTGAACATCCGTTGTCACTGGTGAAAACAAGAATTGTATTTTCTGTCAGGTTGTTCGCTGCCAATGCCTGTTGAATGGCGCCAACAAATGCATCCACCTGCTTGACAAAATCTGTGTACACATTCAAGCCTGAACTTCCAACGAATGGCTTATCTGGTGAGATTGGGGTATGAGGGGCAGTGATGGGCAAGTAAAGAAAGAATGGCTTCCCGGCACCGGCCGCCTTGCCGATATAGTTGACAGATCTTTGCTTTAGTTCGGGCAGGATATGTTCCAGGTTCCATCCCTCAACCCCGGTTCCTGGCCTGCAATCAGCATAAGGTTGATTTGGATAAAATACTGTTGGCTTGCCCATGATCCTGTCGTTTTCCATGTATGCATAGGGAGGATAATTGGGCGCATCCATCCCGAAGAAATAATCAAAACCGATAGATGTAGGGCCACCGGAAATGGGCTTTGCAAAATCAAGATTGCATTGCTCATTTTGGTCAACAGGTGGCTTTCCATCTGTTGTGGACCAGTTCCAGCCCAAATGCCATTTCCCCATCGCTGCAGTCTGGTAGCCCTTTGACTTGAGCATGCTGGCCATATTGGTTCTGCCCATTTCCAACAATGGCTTGTCGTATTGCACCAGTACTCCCTGCTTC
>CALPWM020000012.1 GCA_943327275.2 Chitinophaga pinensis | reverse complement strand
TGACCACCTGGTTGCGGGCACCATTTAGTCCAATGCTGACATCAGCAGGATAATCGTACATATCCTTGAATTGCCTTGCCTGGCGATAGGTAATAATCTTTCCTGTATTGGACTTTCGCTCTCTTCTGCTTGTTTTGGTATTGGACTGTGTCACGTCCGCACCCCTTCCAAAAGAAACTTTTCGCTCCTTGAACCTGATGCTAAAGGCATTGGCACCCATGGTCGAGAAACTATCCCTCAAACTGGTGTTCATGGCCTCAATAGCCGTTATGATGCCTACAAGGGCCATGATCCCGAATGCGATGATGGCGACAGTGATGCCCGTGCGCAATTTGTTGCCCCGCACAGTTCTCCATGCCAAGGCCAGGTTATCCATGAATTTCATGGCATAAAATTAGTCAAACCTTTGGTCTGATTTTGAAAAGTTTGATGAACGGGCAGCTTACAATTGCTATTAGGCAAAATAAAGTCCTACAACAGCCCTGTGAGGTAATCAGGATGTATGCCAAGAACCAGGATGATGATGGCTACTCCCAGCAAAATAAACCTAAATGAAGGACTGAATTCAATTTCCTCCTCATTGCTTGGATCCTTGAAATACATTGCCTGAACAACCCTGAAGTAGTAGTATACACTCACCGCGGCACACAAGATGGCCACAATGGCAAGCCAGATAAAATTACCATCTTTAATTACCGCAAGCAACATGTAGTACTTGGCAAAAAAACCAGCCGTCAAAGGGATGCCAGCAAGGGAAAGAATGCAGATCAACATGGAAAATGCGACAAGCGGATGCTTTTTGGCAAACCCGTTGAAGGCATCAATTGAATGGTCCTTGAATTTGGAGAGCACCGCAAAAATGCCAATGGTTGCAACGCTATAAGCAGCAAAATAAAGTATCATGCCTTGCTTGGCAAAAATATTCATGGCAAAAACACCCAACAACATGAAACCAGCCTGTGCAATAGAAGAGTAGCTCAACATCCTTTTGACACTCTGTTGAAAAACTGCTGTGATATTTCCAATCACAAGGGTCAGAGTTGCTACAACCGCCATCAGTACCTGCCAATCTGCCTGAAACTTCCCAAATGCAGTCTCAAACAACTTGAGGAAGGCAAAGAACCCAGCAGCCTTCACAATGGTCGCCATGAAAGAAGTGAAAACGGTAGGTGTACCGTCATAAACATCAGGAGTCCAAAAATGGAATGGGGCCGCAGATACTTTGAAAGACATTGAAGCCAATAACAAAACCATGCCAATGGCCTTCATCGGTGTAAGAGCGCCCAATCCTGCGTTGATTCCTTCCAAATAAAAGGTTCCTGCATCACCATACAAGAAGGCAATACCCATGAGCATGATGCCTGTAGAGAATGAACCCATCAGGAAATATTTCAATGCAGCCTCGTTGCTTTTAAGGTTGGATTTATCGCTTCCGGCCAGCACATACAGCGGGATAGAGATGATCTCAATACCGATGAACAACATCAGCAAAGACTTGAAACCTGCAATGATAGAGATACCAGAAAGAATGAAAAAAATCAATGCATAAAGATCAGAGGGTGTTTTTCCCGCCTTCTCTATTTCCCTGCCGGAAAGCAAAAAATAAACTAGGGTTGAGAAAAGGACAACAGTATTGAAAATCAAGCCAAACCCATTGTAGGCAAGCATCCCCTTTGTATCAATATTGAAAAAGGAAACACCAAGGTATTCCATCCAGTTGACAACCAAAACAGCCAATACACCCAACAAGGCCACCACAGAAACTGTTCTTGTGTTTTTTGTTGCGAAGCCTGTGTACATCATCAGTACACCCCAAAGCGCAGAAAGAATAATTGCATTCATAACCCCTACAATATTTTAAATGATAACATACCTGTTTACAATAAGCCCAACCGTTTCATACATCAACTTGAAAAAAGGATCTGGATAAATCCCTACAAAAAGGATCAATCCGGTGATGACAGACAAAACCATTATCTGTGTTTTGTTGATGTCCGTGAATCCTGCAACGGATTCTACAGCCTCACCATAAAATACATTTTTGATCATGTTCAAGGTATAGACAGCAGAAAGAATAATGCTAAGCCCTGCAAAAGCAGCAATCCATGGTTTGAACTGATAGAGTCCGTTGAAGAGCATAAACTCACCAACAAATGCATTGGTCAGCGGAAGTGCTATGTTGGCAAATGCTGCAACAACAAGGAAAACCGTGAGCTTGGGTGCTTTTTTGGCAAGCCCACCCAGTGCAGAAATCTTGGTGATACCCGTCTGCTTTTCAATCAGGTCTGCCACGATCCAGAGTGCCATGATGTTGATGCCATGGCTGAACATCTGCAATACTGCACCATTGAGTGCGACGGACTTCACGGTGAAAACACCTGCAGCCATCAATCCGATATGGGCAATGGATGAATAGGCTATCAGTTTCTTGATATTATCCTGGTAGATGGCCACCAATGAGGCATAGACCATTCCTGCTACAATGACAATGATGATGGCTGTGTTAAAGTGTTCTACAGCCCGAGGGAACAAAGGCAGCAACCACCTCAACAATCCAAACAATCCCATCTTTACCATCACCGCACTCAGCACCATGGTAACGGGTGTTGGGGCTTGTTCATAGGCTTCCGGCTGCCAGGTATGCAATGGAAACAAAGGCATCTTGATGGCGAAAGCAATAAAGAAAAGCAGGAACATCCAGTATTGCTCTACATCAGTAAGTTTAACATTGTAAAAGGCCACAAGGCTGAAAGACCCATTGCTGGTTTTCAGGTACATGTAGAGAATACCAATCAGCAGGAACAACGAACCCACGAAAGTGTATATAAAAAACTTGAAGGTGGCTTTGATGCGTTTTTCTCCACCCCAGATGGAAGCAAGAAAATAAACAGGAATCAATGCAAGCTCCCAAAAAAGATAAAACACCAAGGCGTCAGTTGCCATAAAAACTCCCATGAGTCCGCATTGAGTAAGCAACATGAGTCCATAAAAACGGTTGGCATTGGAATACCGGTTTCCTGGAACAAGCAGAAATACCATGGGGAAAACCAATGCAGTCAGCAGACAGAGCACACTTGTCAATCCATCAAGGATAAGGCCAAAACTGCTTCCCAGGTTGGGAAGCCAAACATAGCTCACCTGTTTGTAGATAAATAATTCTGGCGTTGAAAAGAAAAGACTTGTCATCATCACCCCCATCGTCAGGAGGGAGAAAACAATGGCAATGGCCCTGGCAGATTTTTCTGATTTGATGAAAAAGGAAAGAAGCCCGCCTGCCAATGGCAACCAGATCAACAATGCAGGAAAATTATCAAATGCTGCGAACATATTGAATGCGTTTGGTTATAACTTCCAGAACAACTGGAAGATGAAAAATAGTATGATAGCGATCATCATGATCAAGATATAAGAACCCACCTGACCACTTTGCAAAAGGCGCAATTGTCTTGCACTGAACTGCACGCCTTTGCCAACTCCGTTGACAACACCATCAATCAATTTATTGTCGACAACCCTGCTCAGGAAAGATGAAATCCAGTTGATGGGTTTGACCACAATGGCTTCATAGAGTTCATCAACATACCATTTGTTTGCCAAAAATCCGGGGAACCCCTCTGTAGTATTTTCACCTTTGAACTGCTTTCCAAATAACCTGCTCGTGAAAACAATGGCAATCAGTATAAAGGTCAACAAGATACCCATCAAGGTCCACTCAAGGCTGTGCGACAAATGGTGCCCCTCTGCAGCCTGGCTAATCACTACCGGCGATAAAAACGAGGCCAAAAGATGTGCATCTTCTGCAAACAATGCAGGAATACCAACCCATCCACCTACTACAGATAAAAGCGCCAATACCATCAATGGGAAGGTCATGGCAATGGGTGATTCATGCAAATGATGCGCTTGCTCATGCGTGCCCCTAAAATTACCAGAGAAGGTAAGGAAATACAAACGGAACATGTAGAAAGCGGTCATCAAAGAAGTCATGATTCCAAGGGCATACAAGATTGGGCTCTTGCCCAATGCAGCAAGGAGGATCTCATCTTTTGAGAAAAACCCTGCAAAAGGAGGAATACCTGCGATAGCAAGGCATCCAATCAGGAAAGTAATATGGGTGATGGGTAATTTTTTTCTAAGCCCGCCCATCTTCATGATGTCCTGCTCATGGTGCATGGCATGAATCACACTTCCTGCGCCAAGGAAAAGAAGGGCTTTGAAAAACGCATGGGTCATCACATGAAAAACACCTGCAGTATAAGCACCCACACCAAGGGCAAGGAACATGAGTCCGAGCTGGCTGACAGTAGAATAAGCCAACACTTTTTTGATGTCATTTTGTTTGAGTGCAATGGTCGCGGCAAGCAAGGCTGTTGATATGCCGATGATGGAGATCAGGTTCTGTGAGATAGGTGCAAGGGTGAACAAAACATTGCTTCTGGCAATCATGTAGATACCTGCTGTAACCATCGTCGCGGCATGGATCAATGCAGAAACCGGTGTGGGACCTGCCATTGCATCTGGCAACCATGTATAAAGGGGTATCTGTGCAGATTTACCCATGGCACCGACAAACAACAAAATGGTAATACCCGTTAATACAGCCACCGGGGCTGTTGATGCTTTTGCAAACACATCAGCATAGGCGATGGAACCGAATTGTGAAAGCATCCAGAAAATGGCCAACAGAAATCCAAGGTCACCAATCCTGTTCATCACAAAGGCTTTCTTTGCCGCATTGTTATAAGAGGCATTCCCAAACCAATATCCAATCAAGAGATAAGAACAAAGCCCTACACCTTCCCAACCAACGAACATCACCACAAAGTTGGATCCCAATACAAGGAGCAACATGGAAAACACAAAAAGATTGAGGTAGGCAAAATAACGGGCATAATGTGGTGTAGCCTCTTCATGCATGTAAGCAGTCGAGTAGATATGGATCAGGGACCCAATACCAGTGATCACGAGCAGGAACAAAGCACTGAGCTGGTCTACCAGGAAAGAGGCTTTGATGTCCAACCCACCGGCTTTGATGAAATCAAAATAGTGAATGGACCATGCAGTGAAGCCGGGTGCAGACACCTCCCTGAAAACCAAAAGACTTATCACAAATGAGGCAATCAACACGCCACATCCAACGATGTTCACAAGCATCCTGGAGAGAAAATTCCTTCCCAATCCGTTGATCAGAAAACCAACAAGTGGAAGCAGCGGAATCAGAAAAACATATTTACTCATATCATTCTTTGAATCAGATCAATCAATCGTGTTAGTATCAATGTTTGAGCCTGTTGAGGAAGTTGATGTCCACGGAGTGGATATTCCTGTACAGCATGACAATGATGGCAAGGCCCACAGTTACTTCTGCTGCAGCCACCACCATGATGAAGAAAACAAAAAGCTGTGCTTCAGTGCCTGCGGTAGTGGCCCTGTCCAAGGCAAAAGCAGCCACATGGTGCATCTTGGAAAAAGCCACCAGCAATACATTCACAGCATTTAACATCAGTTCAATGCACATGAAAATAATGATAGCATTTCGCCTGGTCAAGACACCGACTATTCCGATGGTGAACAATGCAAGCGAAAGAAAAATGTAATAATTGATGGGTATAACCGGCATAACGTTGATATTCTTTTAGGAAACAATTGTTGATGAATCTTTCTTGCCCAACACAATAGCACCCACCATGGCGCTCAAGAATAGAATGCTGCTGATTTCAAAGGGCACCACATAATCAGTGAACAACACTTTCCCGAGGTTCTTGATAAGGCCGATACTTCCTTCTCCCCTCATGCTCGAGATGAATCCGTCATTGTCTTTCAGGGCTGCAATGAGGATCAGCATCAGGCTTCCGCCAGACAATACCGCAGCGAACTTCATCCACTTGCTTTTCTGAGGCTCAGATTCTGCATTGAGGTTCATGAACATGATGACAAACAGGAACAATACCATGATGGCACCTGCATATACAATCATGTTGACAATGGCCAGGAACTGCGCATTCATGATGATGTAATGACCGGTGATGGCCATGAAGACCATGATCAGCCACAACACACTGTGGACCGGATTCTTGCTGAATACAACCATCATTGCACTGAACAAGGCCAGTGCGGTGAGGAACCAAAAAAGGATTTCATTGATGTGCATGGCTTATTTATTTTTTAATTGCGCTTCACGGAGCCCTTTTGCAATTTCATATTCTTCCTTGTCCGTTACAGGATTGGGTATGAGGAGTTCATCCTTTGAATAGATGAAGCCTTTTCGTGTGAAGTTGGATGGTGCAAATGTTTCAGACATGTAGATGGCATCCTTCGGACAGGCCTCTTCACAGAGTCCGCAGAAAATGCAACGAAGCATGTTGATCTCATATTTTGCCGCATATTTTTCCTCACGGTAAAGATGCTCTTCGCTGGTTTTGCGTTCTGCCGCTTCCATGGTGATGGCCTCTGCAGGACAGGCCACAGCACAGAGTCCGCAAGCCGTACAATTTTCCCTTCCCTCTTCATCGCGGTTCAGTACATGTAGTCCACGAAAAACTGGGCTGAATGGTCGTTTCTCCTCAGGATAGTTTATGGTGGCCTTTTTCTTGAACATGTGTGCGAATGTAATCGCCATGCCCTTGAAGATGGCAGGCAGGTACAATCTTTCCATGAAGCTCATCGGCTTCTGTTCCAATACTTTTGCCCTATTTGTTAATGATGCCATAGAATTATTTATTTAACCACAGGATAACCAGTGCAGTAATCAACATATTGGCCAAGGCCAAAGGAATTAATTTTTTCCAACCCAGGTCCATCAACTGATCGTACCTGAACCTCGGTATCGTCCACCTTACCCAAATGAACAGGAAAAGGAAGAAAAGAATTTTAGCGAACAAGGCACCAAAGCCAAGCAGGGCAACAGTATTGGCACCAAGGCTTAAGGATAGTGCTGTTTCATCTACGAATGGAATGTCATAGCCACCAAAGAAAAGCGTTGACACCACTGCGCTGGAAATAAACATATTCACATACTCCGAGAAAAGGTAAAGACCCAGTTTCATGGAAGAATATTCCTGGTGGTAACCAAAGTTCAACTCGTTCTCAGCCTCTGGAAGGTCGAATGGTGTTCTGTTACACTCTGCAAATACACAGATCAGAAAAATCAGAAAACCGAGTGGTTGATAGATGATGTTCCATCCTCCTTCCATCTGCTGTTGCACGATGGTCTTGAGACTCAAAGAGCCAGTCATCATCAGCAATGCAATCAATGAAAGGCCCATGGCCAACTCATAAGAAATGATTTGTGAAGCACCACGAACAGCCGCGATCAAAGAGAATTTATTGTTGGAAGACCATCCACCAATCATGATGCCATACACACCCATGCTCACCACCCCAAACACATAGAGGATACCAATATTGACATCTGCGATTTGAAGACTGACGTTGCGGCCAAAAAGCTCAATGCTGCTACCCCAGGGGATTACAGCGCTGGTGAGCATCGCAGTCACCATGGCGAGGGCTGGGCCAAGTACAAACAATGTCTTGTTGGAAGTCAGTGGAATAATCTCTTCCTTGAAGAAAAGTTTCAATCCATCTGCTACCGGCTGTAGCAATCCAAAAGGACCTGCCCTGTTCGGGCCGCGGCGGTCTTGCATCCAGGCAGCCACTTTTCTTTCAGCATAAGTAGTATACATGGCAACGATAAGGGATACCGTGATGATACCACCAATCAACAATAATTTTTCGAGTCCGTACGCAAGGTCTATCGCCAACAAATCCATCGTGATCATGCTTGTTTGGTTGAATGGTTATATACATCGCTGGTGGCGGGGCCATTGATCTGGCTGAGGTCTATCGAAGGGTCATTCACTTCACTGACACTATGGATGTCCATCAACAACTGTGGATTCCTTCCGCCATGCACTGCAGTAAAGGTCTCTTTGGGTTTGATCGTGTTTTCATAATGCCCCTGAGAGATCACAGAATGCCTGCTTACATGTGTAGGACCTTCAATGGTCCAGTCTGTTGTTTTCTTTTTTTCAAAACGGCACTCATTGCAAATCCATTCTTCCACTTCACCCCACTGGTCCTTTCTTGCTGTTACACGCAAGACCTCTTCACCGCGCTGCCAGAGGGTAACCTTTCCGGAGCAGCATTTGCAGTCCCTGTGTGCATTGACGGGCTTGGTAAACCAAACACGGTTTTTGAAACGGAAGGTCTTGTCGGTGAGGGCCCCAACCGGACAAACATCGATGACGTTTCCAATGAAATTATTGTCCAGTGATTTTTCAATGTAGGTAGCAATCTCCGCATGGTCTCCCCTGCTCAAAATGCCATGCGCTCTTTTGTCTGTGAGCTGGTCTGCAGTGAATACACACCTGTAGCAGAGGATGCAACGGGTCATGTGCAACTGGATATAAGGACCAAGATCATGCTTCTCAAAAGTCCTGCGCTTGAACTCATAACGGGTACCTTGCTTTCCGTGCTGGTATCCCAGATCCTGCAAGTGACATTCACCTGCCTGATCGCAAACAGGGCAATCAAGGGGATGGTTCAGCAACAGGAATTCCACAACACCATTTCTGGCATCTTCAACCTTGGGACTGGTCATGTTTTTCACTTCCATGCCATCCATTACTCCAGTTCTGCAGCTGGCGACCAGCTTGGGCATAGGACGAGGATCTGCCTCACTTCCCTTGCTGACTTCCACCAGGCATGTGCGACACTTTCCCCCACTGCCCTGGAGCTTGCTGTAATAGCACATTGCAGGAGGAACAACATCACCGCCAATCATGCGCGCGGCCTGTAGGATGGTCGTTCCCATGGGCACGTCCACCGTGATGTTGTCTATCGTTACTTTTACTGTTTTAACTGCTTCGGACATATATTTTTTTTAAAGAGACTTAACCCTTACTTATGCTGGAACATGGATGGGATCTGCGTAATGTGCCAATCCATAATTTTGTGTCTGGCACAATTCAGGATTGTTCACATGCCACTCAAATTCATCCCTGAAATGCCTGATGGCTGCTGCAACAGGCCATGCGGCTGCATCACCCAATGGGCATATCGTATTCCCTTCAATCTTGCGTTGGATATCCCAAAGCAGGTCAATATCACTGATGGCACCTTTGCCATTTTCTATCTTGGTGAGGATTTTTTCCATCCAACCGGTTCCTTCCCTGCAAGGGGAACACTGACCACAGCTCTCGTGCCTGTAAAACCTGGCCAGGGTAAGTGTATTCTTCACTACACATTGGTCTTCATCCAACACGATGAACCCACCGGATCCTAGCATTGAACCCGTGGCAAAACCGCCATCAGAAAGACTTTCATAGTTCATTAGGCGGGTCTCTCCTTTTGCTGTTTTCAACAAGAGGTTGGCAGGAAGGATGGGGACGGATGAGCCTCCGGGTATACAGGCCTTTAGCCTTTTGCCGTTGGGGATGCCTCCACAATATTCATCACTGTAAATGAATTCCTCTACAGAAAGGGTCATCTCAATTTCATACACACCGGGCTTGTTGATGTTTCCACAGGCAGAGATCAACTTGGTACCTGTTGAACGCCCTACACCAATCTTCGCATATTCCTCTCCACCCATGTTCAAAATGGGAACAACAGCAGCAAGTGTTTCGACATTGTTGACCACTGTCGGACAATCCCACAATCCCTTGATGGCGGGGAATGGAGGCTTGATGCGTGGATTGCCGCGCTTGCCTTCCAATGATTCAATCAGGGCAGTCTCTTCACCACAGATGTATGCACCTGCACCGCGTTGCACATAAATCTCACAATCAAACCCTGATCCCAAAATATTTTTTCCAAGGAAACCATTCTGTTTGGCTTCTGCGATAGCTTGCTCAAGTATACCTACAATCCATGCATATTCTCCACGGATATAAATATAGGTTCTGTTACTGCCCAAGGCGAATGAAGAAACAATCAGTCCTTCAATCAGGAGGTGAGGAAGAAACTCCATCAGGTACCTGTCCTTGAATGTTCCTGGCTCAGATTCATCTGCATTGCAGACGAGGTAGCGGGGAACGCCTTCTGGTTTTGCAAGGAAACTCCATTTCATGCCAGATGGAAATCCTGCACCACCCCTGCCACGCAGTCCACTTTTCTTTACCTCTTCAACGATGGCGGCCGGTTCCATTTTGAGCGCTTTTTCCACCGCAGCGTATCCCCCTTCCCTTCTGTAAACCTCGAAGTGACGAATCCCTTCTACATGGGCCTTTGCTAATAATAATTTTGTTGCCATTTTGCTTTATGCTTTACTGGTCTTCTATTGTTTGTTTCTGCAGGCTGCGATGATCTCATCCACTTTGGCTTCGGTCAGGTGCTCCCTGTAATCAATGCCCATCTGCATCATCGGTGCATATCCACAGGCCCCAAGACATTCGACCGTTTTGAGGGTGAACAGCCCATCAGCCGTTGTTTCACCAACTTTGATGTCCAATTTGGTTTTGATGTATGCAATGATGTCATCACTTCCCTTCAACATGCAAGGACCTGTATGGCAAACCTCGAAAACATGTTTGCCAACGGGTTTCAGGTTGTACATGCTGTAAAACGTTGCCACCTCGTAAACCTCAATGGGCTCAATGCCAAGCAGAGAGCCAACATAGTCCATGGTTTCTGCACTCAACCATCCACCAAAATCTTCCTGTGCCAAATGCAAAAGAGGAATCAAGGCGCTCTTCTGTTTGCCCTCAGGATAGCGGTCAATCATCGACTGCACCTCCTTCAACTTATCTTCTGAAAACTTTACCATTGCTTGTATTTTGCTTTATGCGTCCATTTCTCCAGCGATCAGGTTAAGACTGCTCAATGTTACGATGGCGTCACTGAGCATGGTATCTTTCACGATCTCTGAATATGCCTGATAATAAATGAAACAAGGCCTGCGGAAATGCAAGCGATAAGGGGTTCTTCCACCATCACTGATGAGATAGAATCCCAACTCTCCATTCCCCCCCTCGATGCTTTGGTAGACCTCTCCAGAAGGAATTTCTGTTTCTCCCATCACAATCTTGAAATGGTAGATCAGGGCTTCCATTTTGGTGTATACATCTGCTTTGGCAGGAAGGTAGTATTCAGGTGCATCGGCGTGGTATACATCGGCCTCCGTTCCCTTGAATGCCTGCACTTTCTGGTAGGCCTGGCGGATGATGCTGAGTGATTGCCAGATCTCTTCATTCCTTACCTGGAAGCGATCATTGTTGTCTCCGGTGGTTCCTACTGGAATGATGAAATCAAAATCCTCGTAAGAAGAATAGGGTGAATGAACCCGAACATCATAGTCTACACCAGCTGCGCGCAGGTTTGGACCGGTGAAGCCATAATTCAAAGCCCTTTCGGCAGAAATAGCGCCAGTGCCCACTGTTCTTTCAATGAAGATCCTGTTGCGGTTGAAAAGGTTTTCAAACTCTTTCCAAACCCCAGGAAACTCAGCCAGGAATTTCTCGATTTTCTGGAAGGCTACATCGGAAAAATTGCGTTCAAATCCGCCGATCCTACCCATGTTCGTGGTAAGGCGTGATCCGCATACTTCCTCATAAATTTCATAGACGAGCTCACGGTATTGCATCACATAGAGGAAGCCTGTATAAGCACCCGTATCCACACCCACAATGGAGTTACAAATCAGGTGATCTGAAATCCTGGAAAGTTCCATGATGATCACACGCAGGTAATCAACACGCTTGGGTGTTTTAACCCCCAATAATTTTTCGCAGGTCAGGTGCCAACCCATGTTGTTCAATGGGGCAGAACAATAATTCAACCTGTCGGTCAATGTAGTGATCTGGTTCAGCGGCCTGCGTTCTGCAAGCTTCTCAAAAGCCCTGTGGATATAACCCACAGTAGATTCAGCCTTGATGATGCGCTCTCCATCCATTTCCAGGATGTTCTGAAAAACACCATGGGTTGCAGGATGTGTAGGACCAAGGTTAAGCGTAGTGGTCTGCTTCTCGATGGATCCTTCCGGTAAATGTATATTGCCTTGTTCGAGCATAATCTTGATTGTATTTATCTGCCAAACATTTCGTCGTCCTTGTCAATCCTTGTCTGGTCTTCCAAAGGAAACTCTTTCCTCAACGGGAAATAATCCATCTCGTCCACATTCAATACCCTTCTCAGGTCGGGATGTCCAACAAAGTTCACACCAAAGAAATCATAGGTTTCGCGCTCCATCCAGTTGGCCCCACTGAACAATCCTGTTGCAGTGTATACATCAGGCTTTTCAATGGGTACATAGAGTTTCATCCGCAAGCGTACATTTTCTCTCAGGTTGTGCAGGTGGTAAACAACCGCAATTTCTTCCCCTTTTCTGTCTGGGTAATGAACAGCAGTCAAATCGGTAAGGAACTGAAAACCCATCGCTGGATCATCATTCAAAAAGGTCAGCGCCTTGAGGTTATGATCAGGCTGGATGGTGAAGCTGAGCATTCCGTAGGATTCTTCCCAGCCCAATATCTTGTCGCCAAATTGTGCAGCCAGTGTTTCTTTTATCGTATCGTGAGTAAGGGACATAATTGTTTTTTTGATCCTGCCTTATTGAATGCCATATCCATCCAACAAAGCCTTGTATTGGTCACCTGTTCTTCTTCTGAGTGATTCGTTTTGCACCAGTTCCTGAATTTTCAATACACCATCGATGATGGCTTCAGGTCTTGGAGGACAGCCAGGAACATACACATCCACAGGGATGACCTGGTCAATGCCCTGCAGCACAGAATAGGTATCAAATATGCCGCCACTGGAAGCACAGGCTCCTACAGCGATCACCCAGCGGGGTTCTGCCATCTGCAGGTATACTTGACGAAGTACTGGACCCATTTTCTTTGCAATCGTTCCCATGACCATCAAAAGGTCGCACTGGCGGGGGGAGAAACCCACACGCTCAGAACCAAACCTGGAGAGGTCATAGTGCGACCCCATGGTGGCCATGAATTCGATGCCACAACAAGAGGTGGCAAATGGAAGAGGCCACATGGAATTCTTCCTTGCCAAGCCAACGACCTTGTCTAGGGAAGTGGCGAAAAACCCCTCACCCATATGCCCTTCAGGGAGCTGGACATTGTTGATGCCAAGATCTGAAGTGCTTTTTTGAATCATGTTGAACCGAACCGGACGCGACATATACAATAGTTTATTTTATTCTTCCCAGTGCAGTGCACCTTTTTTGATGATATAAATGAAGCCAGCGAGAAAGAAGCCGACAAACATCACAACGGCCATGAATCCATCCCATCCCAATCCCCGGAAATTCACCGCGTAAGGATAAAAGAAAATGACTTCCACATCAAAAAGCACAAAGAGGATGGCTACCAGAAAATACTTGATGGCCATAGGCTGACGGGCATTACCGAACTGCTCTATTCCACTTTCAAATACCTGAAGTTTGTCTGAGGTCTTGCGTTTTGGCCCAAGGAGCTGTGATCCGAAGATCATTACCGTCACCAACCCTACCGCAAAAAGGAATTGGATTCCTATGGGTAAATAGTCGCTTGCTCTGCTGATCTCGGGGTTCTGTCCAATGGCTTGCGCTTGCAGGAAAAACGTCCTTATCATGGGTATGTATTTCAAGGCGCAAAAATAGGCAAAAACGGGATGTAAAAAGAAAAAGAATCAGATAAATACTGATGGATAAATGAATTTTATGAACCAGGATTGGGCATAAAAAAAGGCCAGGAATTGAACCTGGCCTTGGGCAAATATGTTGGCGTAGGAATTATTTTTTAGGAGCGGCCAATGCCTTTTGGATGATGTCCCTGTTCTTGATGGCATCCTGGTTGTTGGGATCAATTTCAATGATCTTGTCCAGGAAGGCAGCTGCACCGGCAAGATCCTTCTTGATGTTGGCGTTGTAAGAGGCCAGGTACCCATAAGCGGTAATCAGGGTACTTTTGTTCTTTGCCTTATCTGCTTCAGCAATAGAGATGAATTTTTCACAATCAGCTATCGCCAGGCCTTGCTCCATGGTGGAATCAATGACTGAGAGGGAGCGGAAAGACCAGTAGTGCCCATATACTTCAGCAGGATAATTGGTCTTGTAAACAGTGAAAATACTGTCTGCCCTCCTGTACTGGGTAGCCTTAAAATTCTCAAACCCAGCATTGTAAAGATCAACCTTGCTGAGCTTAGGGTTGATGGTCAGTACCTTGGTCAACCACTCGGCAGATTTAGCTGTATTACCTGATTTTTTGAAGAAATCAGCCGCCTTTCGGGTATAATCAACCTTGTTGGTAACCGTCGTGTCTGCGTCAATCGCCTTGGAAAAATAGTAATCCACCTTGGCAAGATCAGCCTTCAATTTGGCGGCATTGTAAGCTGCAATCACGTAATTATCAGGATTGATCTGCTCTGGCAAAGCCTTTGAGAAAAAGATCTCCATTTCGGCAAGTGCCTGTACAGAATCTCCCAATTTATCAAAGCTATATCCTTTCAAACGGTAAAGCCTTGCATCAGCCTTCTCGCCCTGGGATTTCAACAAATTGTCTGCCTTTACGATGGCATTCTTGAAATCACCTGCAGCGAATTGAAGGCTGGCCTCTTCATAGTCAAGCGCTGGGCCAGGCTCAGCATGCTCTTTGTATTTATTGAACATCTCTGTAGCCTTGTTAACATCCCTGGAATAGTAATAGACATACATGTCATACAAGGCAGGTGCAAAAGTTGGATCATCTGCAACTGCGTCATTGAACTTGCCCAAGAAAATATCTTTTTGCTCAAACCCTTGGGTAAGATATATTTTTCCAATCTTGTGCTTTGCCAGGGCAAGCTTAGGGTCGATCATCAGTGCATTCTCATAAGATGAAACGGCACCACCACCATTCATCAGTTTCCTGTACAAATCACCCATGTAAACATATGCCATTGCATCCTTGAAACCCTTCACAGTTGTTCCCTGCTTCAGTTTTTCAATGCCATAGGCAGGATCTCCACCCTCTTCAAGGTTGGCCCTTCCAATGGCGGTGAATATGGAAACATCCTTACCCTTGGTCAGGGAGATAGCGGTTTCAAAACGCTGGCGGGCATCGTTGGTCTTTTTTTCTGCCAACTCTGCCTGACCCATGGCCACAAGCAACAATGCATTGCTGCCGTTGGAGCCTTCCATTCCTTTTCTCAACACTTCTTTTGCTGCATTGAGGTCTTTCAGCTCAAATTGGGCCTGGGCCAACCAATAAATGGCCTCAGCATTGGTGGGAGCAGCAGCCACCACTTTTTCGAGTGTGCTTTTTGCTGATTGGTATCTGTGCATGAAAAGCAAACGCTTTCCGTCCTGAACGGTCTGAGAAAACAGTCCAGAAACGGTCATCAAGAGCATTGCTGTAAAGCCCAACTTCATTGTACGCATCATATTCTTTTTAAATAGGGTTGTAAATTAATGAATCCTTGGTTTATTCCGTAACATTTGCTTTTCTTATTTGAAGCGCCATCCTGTCTGGCACCAAATAGCCCCTCCGGAAAATGAGTTGTCCCTTTTCATGGGTCAGGAAATTAACAAATCCCTTGCCCAATCCGGCATAGTTTTCCTTCAGGATATAGTGCAAGCCCCTGTTGAGGGGATATCTTTTCATGGCCATGTTGGCCTGATAAGGCCTTACATAAACTTCTTCTTTGCAATTGGCACACTGCAAGGCAGCCAGCCTTACCTTTTTCTGGAAGGTCAATTGTGCCGGATCTTCCCGGTTGCCGATCCAGCTTACCCCGATAAAACCAATGGCATTGGGGGTTGAAGCCACATAATTGATCACTGCTTCGGAATTCTTTGCCGCCCTGACATTTCCATTCATGGCCTGTCCACGCAGGACAGAATCGATGAGAAACCGCACGGTACTGGTTGCCTTCAGGCCATCCATCACCAGTTCATAGGTATATGGGCTGGTGCCATTCAGCATTCCCCTGATGTTGGCAACAGAAAAAAGAGAATCCTTCGCCTTGTTATTGGTGATGACCGCAATGGCATCGGTGGCAATCCTGCCGTGCATGGGCACAAAGGATAATGTATCCTTGTAATAAAGCTCCTCATCATCACTAAGCCCACGGGTGATGATGACCATCCTCGTGCTGTCATTGAGCATGTCCTTCAGGCAATCTGCTTCCGGCTTGTAATGCGCGATGATCCTGGCTTTGGGATTCAATGACATGAATACCTTGATCTGTGAGTCGATGATGGGCGCAAAAGATTCGTCAACACTGATGTGGATGGTGCCACTGTTAAGGGTATCATCCCCCGCAATGACTTTTGCCTTTTTTTTGTTTGGATTGCAGGATGCGGCCAAAAGGACAATCGCCATGATGGTGAGAACCCGAGAAAATATGGTGGAATTGAATTTCATCGTTGTTTTGTTGCATAAAAACCCCTGTAAAGCCTGAACACACCATAGCAAACGCAGGCAATCCCGAAGATGGTGGAGAGCAGGGAATCAACAATCAGTTTTCCGCCCAGGTACTTGCCTGCGAGAAAAAACACACCGGCGCCCAACCACAATACACCTGCAGCAAAGTCATAGACCACCTTGAAGTTGGATTGTCTTTTTTCTTCCCTGTCGCGAAATGAATTTGTATCCATGGAATGCAATTTAATGAAATTACCTATCTGAATACAATGACGCAGGTGCAGGAAAATTCCACAACTTATCTTTGTAAAAAATTGCCAATGAAAGTGTTGATGGTTTGCCTGGGTAATATTTGCAGGAGCCCGATTGCAGAGGGAGTGCTTCAACAAAAAGTGAAGCAGCTGGGCTTAAATTGGGAGGTAGACAGTGCCGGAACCAATGGATTCCACAATGGGGAACGCCCTCATGACATGTCGCAGATGGTTTCAAAACTGAATGGCATTGACATCTCAGGCCAAAGATCAAGGCCTTTTCGGGCGGAGGATTTTGAACAATATGACCTGATCATTCCGATGGCAGCCGATGTTTGGCGTGACATAAAATACATTTCCGGAAAAAAATACAATGCAGAAAAAGTGGAGCTTCTGCTCAATTATTCCTTTCCAAAAACTGACTTGGATGTGCCTGATCCATGGGGCAGGTCCGTGGCCGCCTTTCATGAAGTGTTTAATCTTATCGACAATGCCTGTGATGCATTGATTCAACAATACCAATCCCCAAAACAGCCTTAACTTCGCAGCATGAAACCATCGATCCCCCAAGGCACGCGTGACTTTTCAGCAGCGGTGTTGAGAAAAAGGAATTTCATCCTTCAAACCATCCGCAGCGTTTTCGAAACCTATGGCTTTGAGCCCCTGGAAACGCCTGCCATGGAAAACACGGAAACCCTGATGGGCAAGTATGGAGAAGAAGGCGATAAACTAATTTTCAAGATCCTGAACAACGGATTGAACAACCCAGACAAAAGGGAAGCCGTCATCCAGGATTTCAATGCAGTACTGGAGGGCAAGACCAACAAGGGCATTACAGAAAGGGCCCTGCGCTATGATCTTACGATTCCATTTGCACGCTACGTTGCCATGAACCAGGGTCAGTTGTCCTTTCCCTTCAAACGCTACCAGATGCAACCCGTCTGGAGAGCAGACAGGCCCCAACGTGGCCGCTACCGGGAGTTCTGGCAATGCGATGCCGATGTGGCGGGCAGCGCAGCGCTGCTCCATGAAGTTGAACTTTCCCTGATCTATACCAATGTTTTCAACAAACTGAATGTCCCTGTTGAAATTCATATCAACAACAGAAAAATACTGGGTGCACTGGCCGCCGTCTGTGGCGGTGAAGACATGATGATGGACATCACCATTGCCATTGACAAGCTTGACAAGATTGGCATGGAAAAAGTGAAGGATGAACTCATTGGCAAAGGACTTTCCATGGAACAGGTGGATGCTGTTGAATCGTTCATTTCGATTGCAGGAAGCAATGAAGACAAACTACAACAACTGGAAGACATGTTCAGTCATCTTCCCCTGGGCAAAGAAGGCATCAATGAATTGCGGACCATACTTGGTTCTTTCAACGCAATCCAAGGCACTGGATCCTCCGATACCCAACTAATGGTTGACCTTTCCCTTGCACGGGGTCTCAATTACTATACTGGAACCATTTTCGAAGTAAAGGCATTGGGAGTACAAATGGGCAGCATTGGCGGTGGCGGCAGGTACGACGACCTCACAGGATTGTTTGGTGTGAAGGGTATTGCCGGTGTAGGCATCTCTTTTGGAGTAGACCGGATTTATGATGTGATGGAGGAACTGAACGCATTTCCGGAAAGCATCCAAAAAGGCACGACTGCCTTGTTCTTCAATACAGGGATGGATGAGCAGCAACATATTCTTGGCATTGCAGAAAACCTGCGCAGCAAGGGCATCTCCTGTGAAATCTACCATGAGCAAGCAAAATTCGAAAAGCAATTCAAATATGCCGAGCGAAAAAACATTCCTTTTGTTGTGATCATCGGATCAAAGGAAATAGAAGCCGGAACAGCACTGGTCAAAGAGCTTGTTTCCGGAACCCAAACGGAAATGAACGTGGATGAACTCTTGAAAGGTTTGGGGAAATAACCTGTTGAATAATCAAAAGAAGGTCAACCAATTCCCCTCAAACCATGCATAGGCAGCTATGGAATTAATATGCAATGGAATCAAAAAACTCCAATTCAACCAGAGCTTTGGATATTGTAAAAAGAAGGAATCGCGACTAAAATTCCCCTCCTGGACAGGAGGGGTGCCCTGCCGAAAGGCAGGGCGGGGTGGTGGAACTCACCTTCGGTTGAATGCTGCAGCTATTGTGCTCAGAACATATTCAATATCCTGAAATACCCACTTGTTTTCAAATCTCAATACCCTGATGGAATGTCCTTGTAAAAACAGTTCTTTTTGGAAGTCCTTATCAATGCCTTCCTGCCAATAGTGATCATCGCCATCCAATTCAATGGCTAATTTCTCTGAAGGACAATAGAAATCTAGAATAAAACACCCAACACTATGTTGTCGTCGAAATTTTCTTCCACCTAGCCTTTTATTTGAAATATGCTTCCACAATTCAGCTTCAGCTGATGTTCCTTTGTTTCTTAGTTTTTTTCGAAAAAACAGTAGCTGGCTTATGTTGTGATCCTTTTGCATGCATGCAAGTAAGGGTATCCAACAAGTCCAGACAGGTGAAAATCATCAACTCTTTATGGTTTTTTTCTGTTGACTCCACCACCCCGCCTCGTCAGATTCACTTCGTTCATCTGCCTCGGCACCCCTCCTGTCCAGGAGGGGAGTTTTCGCAACTCGTCCTAAAAAAGTTTACAGTTTAAGTAATTAACCCCTAGCCCCATTTTCTAAGCTGCTTCAAGGTAGCATCAAGGTCGCGGGGCAAGGGAGCAACGAATGCATGGGCCTCACCCTGGCGATCAACCAAATCAACACTATAGGCATGGAGTGCCAACCGTGAAAGCAAGGGTCGCTCTTCTTCTTCTTTTTTTGACATGTTGAATTTCTTCTTGAAAGAAGAAAGCAAAATAGGGTCTGGCTTTCCGTAGAGCGGATCGCAAACCAGCGAGTGGCCAGCGTTAAAGAGGTGCACACGGATCTGGTGTGTTCTTCCCGTTTCAATTTGGAACTTCACCCAAGTGAATCCCCTGAACCTTTCTTCCACCGTATAATGGGTGATGGCAGGCTTTCCCTTTCTGCCGACACGCATCTTTCCCAACAAGGTTGGATGTTGTTCGATTGGCTGATCATATACTCCCTGGTCTTCAGCAACACTTCCAACGACCAACCCGTAATAGGTTTTCTTGAGTGTGCGTTGCTCGAACAGTGTATTGTAGTATTTGTGTGCTTCTGGATTTCTTGCCAGCAAGAGCAGTCCGCTGGTATCGCGGTCAATGCGGTGCACAATGAATATTTTTTCTCCCTTGGCCTCGAACCAGGATTTCACAGAATACAATTCTGCATCATGCCTGTCAGGAATGGACAACCAACCCGATGGCTTGTTGATGGCAATCAGGTCGGCATCTTTGTAAATAATTTCAGGTGCATTCTGCATCGGGTAAAATTATTTTTTTGTCCTGGAGCGCATGACCCTCTTTACACCACCCTTTTGAACGGTCGGCTTATGCCTTCCCTCTGTCTGCTTTCTTGCGGCAGATGGCTTTTTTATCTCCACCCGCTTCTCTTTTTTCTCAGGTTGTGAAGGTGAAGCTAGATCCCGCTTATCTTTTTTCTCGGTCTTTTCAATTGCAGCCTGACCACGTTTCACAAGGGTTTTCTCTTCAGGTTCTTCCGGAGTTTTCTTGATGAAAGAACTGTTCATGAACTTCAGCAACCTGATTTCTTTTTCCACCAGGTAACGCCATTTGCCGCGTTCTACATTTTTCTTGGTGAGGTTACCAAACATCACACGGTCAAGGTTCCTGACATCGTATCCCAGCGATTCAAACATGCGCCTTACGATTCGGTTCCTGCCGCTGTGCAACTCGATGCCAATGATGGACTTGTCTTTGGGATCAGTATAAGCAAGGGAGTCTGCCCTTACAAATCCATCCTCCAGATCAAGCCCGTTCAGAATTCTTTCAAAATCAAGTTTGCCGAGTGGCTTGTCCAACTTGACTTCATATATTTTTCTCACTTCGTGAGATGGATGCGATAGTTTTTGGGTGAGGTCGCCGTCATTGGTGAGCAGCAAAACACCTGTTGTGTTGCGGTCAAGTCTTCCCACCGGGAAAATTCTTTCGGCAGTTACCCCTCGAAGCAGATCAAGCACGGTTTTCCGACCTTCTGGATCATCCAGGGTGGTGATATAATCCTTGGGCTTGTTCAACAAAATATAGACCAGGTTTTTTTCTGGCACAATCTTTTTTCCTGCGAAACTGACAACATCGTTTGGATTGACCTTGAAACCAGGCTCCAGGATCACCACATCATTCACGCGCATTTTACCTTCCTTGATCAAAGGAACAGCATCCCTTCTGGAGCAAATACCACAATGGGCCACATATTTGTTGAGGGGCATTGTCTTGTCTTGCTTTCTCACGGTTATGGCAGGACGAAGATCGCTGGACTCAGACCTGTTTTTTGAAACGTCCTTGTCTGCAGCAGCTGCTTTGCGGAATTCCAGCTTTTTCTTTTCGATGGCTTCTGACCTTTCTTTTTTGAATTTTTTCTTCTCCTGGCGGAACTCTTCCTTGATGGCTGCATTGCTTTTCCTGGCTGCGAACTTGGAGAAATTGTCTGTACGTTTCATTTTTTTTGTTTTGCTGTTTTACAACAGGGTGAGTGGGTTGGGGGTTGTGAGTTGTGGGTTAAAGAAGTTGAAGTGGTTGAATTTACAAGCCGGAGGCTGGGATGTTTATTTATTAGCGAGTTGTCCGCAAGCTGCATCAATATCCTTTCCTCTGCTCTTGCGCAACCTCGCGTTTACACGGTTCTTGTCGAGGAACTGCATGAAAGCTTCGGTTTTTTCTTCACTGGGCTTCTTGAACCTGGCGAATTCAATGGGATTGTATTCAATGATGTTGACCAGGTCTGCTGGCACCTGCCTGTAGACCTTCATCAACTCCGCTGCATCTTCCAGTGAGTCATTGAAATTATCAAAAAGGATATACTCGAATGTAATTTCGCTCTTGGTCTGCTTATAGAAATAGTTCAATGCATCAATCAGTGATTTCAGGTCATTGGTTTCATTGATGGGCATGATTTCATTGCGCTTCTTGTCGTTGGGCGCATGCAAAGAAACGGCAAGCTTGAACTTGACCTGATCATCACCCAATTGACGAATCATTTTGGAAACACCAGCAGTAGAAACGGTAATCCTTCTGGAACCCATGGCCATACCGTCTGGTGCCGTGATGCGTTCAATGGCCTTCAACATGTTCTTGTAATTGAGCAATGGTTCACCCATACCCATGAAAACAATATTGGTCAATTTTTTATTGTAAATACGCATGGCCTGCTGGTTGAGCAGCACCACCTCGTCATAAATCTCGTCAAAAGAAAGATTTCGCTCCCTTTCCATGAATCCGGTTGCACAAAATTTGCAGCTCAAGCTGCAACCAATCTGTGAGGAAACGCAGGCGGTAAGCCTTTCTGCGGTTGGAATCAAAACGCCCTCCACCTTGAAGCCATCGTGGGTCTTGAAACGGGATTTTACTGTTCCATCATCACTCACCTGGGTTGTATCAACGGAAAGGGAGGGAAGTGTAAATTTTTCTTCGAGATTTGCCCTCAGCTCTTTGGAGAGGTTGGACATGGACTGGAAATCAAAGGCATGTTTTTGCCATAACCATTCCCATATTTGCTGCAAACGAAATTTCTTTTCCCCAATTGATTCAAGGTATTCTCCGATTTCTTCCTTGCTGAAGCTGCGGATGTTCTGCTTAGACATGCCGCAAAGGTAATGATTCCTTGAGGGGTTTGGCTTTTTATAGGGATAGAAATAAAATTGGTGCCCCAAACAGGATCAAACTATTCAGGCTGTGGCGTGTAGCGGAGGTAAGGTTTGATGACATCAACACCCTTGGGAAACTTCAGCCTGGCATCCTCTGTAGAGACTGCAGGAACAACGATAACATTTTCCCCTTCT
>CALPWM020000011.1 GCA_943327275.2 Chitinophaga pinensis | reverse complement strand
ATACAGGTGCATACCGAAGCACCAGTCGTCATCAAAAGAAAAGGGACATATCATTTGTTGGGATCAGGCTCCAGCGGTTGGAAACCGAATATCGCCCGATACTATACCAGTGATCATATCATGGGAAAATGGGAATACCATGGGAATCCCTGCCGTGGATACAACAATGTTGATAGCCTGGGCGTAGAAAAAACCTATGGTGGACAATCATCATATATCATTCCGGTTCAAGGAATGGACGATGGCTATATTGCCATGTTTGATATCTGGAAACCGGAACTTCCGATTACAGGAAGGTACGTTTGGCTTCCCATTGACTTTACATCCGGTAAAATGTCCATTACTTGGTATGATAACTGGAACATGGATGTTTTTGGAAAACTGCCATCAACCAAAGATTCAATGGTGGATGCAGCAACACCTTCAGATGCAATCCCCATGGCCTTGCAAGATTCCCTTTTAAAAACTCCCAAATGGAAATTGGTGTTCTCTGATGAATTCAATGACAACACCATCGATGCACGCAAGTGGAATGTGGAAAATACCAGCCGAAAAAGAACGGATCTCATGTTGCTCGCAAATGAGCAACAGGTGGAAGAAAAAGAGGGTAATATATTTATTTACTACAGAAAACTGATGACTGAAGATACCACCTATCTGGCAGGCAGGTTCAATTCCAAAGGGAAGTATGCCCCAACCTATGGATTCATCGAAACCCGCATGCACATTGTAAAGCCGAATGGCTACCAGATGGCATTTTGGATGATGCCGGAAGGCAACGGAATGAAAGCACCGCAAGGAGTAGATGGTACGGCCAATGATGGATGTGAAATTGATATTGTTGAGGGAACAAAGGCTGATGCCTATTCTTTGGGCCTGCATTGGGATGGTTATGGAAAACCCGCACACAAATCAAATGGAGCCTTGGTCAAAGCCCCGGGCATTCACAACCAGGAATACCATGTATATGGTTTTGAATGGTCTCCAACTTTTTTAAAGTTTTACCTGGATGGCAAAATTGTGCGTGAAATGACTGATCCAAAACTGATACCCCATGTGGCGCATTTTCTCTATTTTTCAGGAAGCTGTTTTGGAGAAAACAACTGGTTGGATGGAGACGTCCGCAAAAATGAATTCATCCAAAATGGAGGCGTAGCCAAGTCTTATGTTGACTATGTGAGGGTATTTGAAGCGGCATCCAAAAATTAGTTGATTGCGATGGATCCAAGAAGTTTTCTACCGCCAACGATTGCGTAATTCCACTTTCCCAATAGCAGGATTTTGCTTAGCTTAGCCACTTGTTTTAACCGGTTAATCCAACATTGACAATGAAGAAAATTGTTCTGAAAGTACACCCCAAAGACAATGTGATTGTAGCATTGCGCGACCTCGAAAAAGGCGAAATCATTGCGTTTGAGGGATCTGAATACGAGATGCAGGAAAAAGTGCAGGCCAAGCATAAATTTTATACAGAAGACCTCCTCAAAGGCAGTGAAGTGATCATGTATGGAGTGCTTGTAGGTAAAGTGCAATACGATGTAAAGAAAGGAGGGCTGATGACCACTGATAACCTTCACCATGCTGCAGATCCTTACGCGTATCGGGCAGCCGAATACAAATGGACGGCGCCTGATGTTTCAAAATATACAGGAAGAACCTTCAACGGTTACCACAGAACCGATGGCCGTGTAGGCACTGCCAACTATTGGCTGTTTATCCCCACAGTTTTCTGCGAAAACAGGAACCTTGATGTCATCCGTGAAGCAATGCACAATGAATTGGGTTATGCGGTAACTGACAAATACAAGGCATATACCCACATGCTAAAAGAAGCATATGAAAGGGGAGAGGAGCTGGGTGCTGACCTTCATTTGCAAGGTTCAGGTTCCGGGACAAATAGCAACAGGGTTTTCAAGAACGTCGATGGCATCAAGTTCCTTAACCACCAGGGTGGTTGTGGCGGGACAAGGCAGGATTCTGCCATCCTCGAAAACTTACTCGCTGCCTATGCCGACCATCCCAACGTAGGAGGGATAACTGTGTTGAGTTTGGGATGCCAGCATCTTCAGGTAAGCACTTTTGTGGATACCATCAAAAAGCGCAATCCTGGTTTCGATAAGCCGATTCATATATTTGAACAACAGGGCCCGATGAGTGAAGAGGAATTGGTCAAAAACGCCATCCTATCAACCTTCAAGGGATTGATTACCATCAATCAACAGGAAAGAAAACCTGCTGGACTGGATAAGCTGACAGTGGGTGTGAAATGCGGTGGCAGCGACGGTTTCAGCGGTATTTCTGCCAATCCTGCGGTTGGATATTTTTCTGATCTGCTGGTGGCACTCAATGGTAAAATATTGTTGGCAGAGTTTCCTGAACTCTGTGGTGCTGAGCAGGAATTGATCGACAGGAGTGTCAATAAAGCGACAGCAGAAAAATTCATCAAACTGATGGACGAGTACAGTGCACAGGCCATTCAGGCTGGGTCTGGTTTTCACATGAATCCTTCTCCAGGCAATATCCGCGACGGCTTGATCACAGATGCCATCAAGAGCGCTGGCGCTTGCAAAAAAGGCGGGACTGCTCCTGTGGTGGATGTGCTTGATTATACTGAGCCGGCAACCAAGCCAGGATTGAGTTTGGTTTGTACTCCCGGAAACGATGTTGAAGCAACGACAGGAAAAGCTGCCTCTGGAGCAACCTTGATTTTGTTTACAACAGGACTGGGAACACCTACAGGTAACCCGGTATGTCCTACCATTAAAGTGGCTACCAATTCAACCCTAGCAAAACGCATGGCAGACATCATTGATATTGATTGTGGTCCTATTGTGGAAGGCGAAAAAACCATCGAAGAAATGGGCGAAGAGATCATGGAATATTGTATCAAAGCCGCCAGTGGCGATGTGATCCCCAAAGCGGTACAGCTCAACCAGGATGATTTTATTCCCTGGAAACGCGGCGTTTCTTTATAATCCACTTCAACCCCCCAGCCTTCGGCTGGTAAATTCAACCCCTTCAACCTCTCTCAACCTCCCTTAACATCTCTCAACATGAATATTCTTAACGCCTTCAATCTCTCCGGAAAAACAGCTCTCGTAACCGGTTGCAACCGAGGCATCGGCATGGGCATGGCCATTGGTCTTGCAGAAGCCGGTGCTGACATCATCGGCGTAAGTGCTTCACTCGCTCCGGGCAGTGAGGTGGAAAAACAGGTCACTGCATTGGGCAGAACATTCCGATCCTACCAGGCTGATTTTTCCAGCCGGGAAAGCATCTATGCTTTTTTGGGTCAGTTGAATGCTGCAGGAATTGTGCCTGATATTTTGGTAAACAATGCAGGTACCATCATGCGCAATCCTGCTGCTGAACACAGCGATGAATACTGGGACCGTGTCATCAACATCAACCTGGACGCGCAGTTCATCATGTCAAGAGAGATTGGAAAGAAAATGATTGAAAGAGGATCCGGAAAAATAATTTTCACCTGTTCTTTGCTCTCCTTCCAGGGCGGCATCAATGTTCCGGGCTATGCAGCCAGCAAAGGGGCCTTGTCCAGTTTGGTAAAAGCTTTGGCCAATGAGTGGGCATCAAAAGGTGTAAATGTAAATGGTATTGCGCCTGGTTATATCGCGACTGATAATACTGAAGCACTCAGGAATGATCCAGAACGCAGCAAGTCAATCCTTGACCGTATTCCCGCAAAACGCTGGGGTGAACCCGAAGATTTCAAGGGAGCCATTGTCTATCTGGCTTCCGCAGCCAGCAGCTATGTGCATGGAGAAATCCTTACCGTAGATGGTGGTTGGATGGGACGATAACCTTGTATGTTGGGCATAAAAAAAGCGCTGATGTTTTTTATCAGCGCTTTTTTTATGTTATCAACCAGATAAAGATTTTTCTCAACTCCTTCAACTCCTTCAACTCCTTCAACCTCTTCAACCTCTCTCAACTTCCCTCAACTTCTCTCAACTATTCCTATTAATGCAATTCAAATCCTCAAAGGCTACTTTCAACCTTGCCATGAAAGTCTCTTCACCTTTGCGCAACCATACCCTTGGATCATAGTATTTCTTGTTGGGCTTTTCAGCGCCCTCAGGATTACCCAATTGTGCTTGGAGATAGGCTTCGTTCTTTTTGTAGTTGTTCAAAACACCTTCCCAGAAAGCCCACTGAAGATCCGTATCGATGTTCATTTTGATGGCACCATAGCTGATGGCTTCCCTGATCTGGTGCTGGGGTGAACCGCTTCCACCATGGAATACAAAGAACACAGGTTTTTCACCGGTGTTGAATGTTTTCTGAATATAGTCCTGTGAGTTTTTCAAAATTTCTGGGCGTAGCTGAACATTTCCTGGGCTGTAAACGCCATGTACATTGCCAAATGCTGCTGCAACTGTAAACAGTTCACCTACCTTTCCCAGCTCTGTATAGGCATGGGCCACGTGTTGTGGTTGGGTGTAAAGCTTATCGTTTTCAACATCTGAATTGTCTACACCATCTTCTTCACCACCTGTAACACCGAGTTCAATTTCAATGCCCATTCCCAATGGAGCCATGCGTTTGAAAAATTCTACAGAGGTGGCGATATTTTCTTCTAGGGGTTCTTCACTGAGGTCAAGCATGTGGGAGCTGAAAAGGGGTTGTCCTTTTTCTTTGTTGTATTGCTCGCCCGCATCGATCAATCCACTGATCCAGGGCAACCATTTTTTGGATGCATGGTCGGTATGGAGGACTACAGGAACGCCATAGTATTTGGCCACATTGTGGATGTGCAGGGCGCCAGAAATGGCACCTGAAATATTCGCCTGAAGTTTATCATTGGGCATGCCTTTTCCGGCGATGAATTGGGCTCCGCCATTCGAAAATTGAATGATAACAGGTGAATTGACAGCTGCTGCAGCTTCAAGCGTAGCGTTGATGGTATCAGTGCCAGTCGTATTGACTGCGGGCATTGCAAATTGATTGTCTTTTGCGTCTTGATAAAGTGCTTTCAGGTCTTCTCCGAATAGCACACCGGCTTTGTATTTGCCCATATTGGTTGTTTTAGAGCCGCGAATATCCGAAAAATATGGGAGAAATCAGCTGTTCTGGGTCATTGGCTAGGCTGCCATCAGCAAGCAATCGCAGGCTTGAAACAAAGATCCCGGTTGCACCAGGCAACCGGGATCGAATAAAACGTCAAAACAATGTTAGTGCTATTATTTAAAAATCTCCGCCAATTTCTTGTTCAGGGCTTCGCCACGAAGATTTTTGCCTACAATCTTTCCTTGAGGATCAATCAGGTAATTCTGTGGGATGGCCTGGATGCCGTATTGCACGGCCACATCATTTTTCCAGTATTTCAGGTCTGAGACCTGTGTCCATGTAAGCTTATCATCATGAATGGCTTTCATCCATTTGTCTTTTGCAGTAGGCTGATCCAATGAAACACCCAATACGGTGAAGCCTTTGCTGTTGTATGCATTGAATGCTTTTACCACATTTGGATTTTCCTGACGGCAAGGACCACACCAGCTGGCCCAGAAATCGATCAGCACATATTTGCCACGGAATGAAGAAAGCGAAACCGGGTTGCCCAATGTATCGTTTTGTGTGAAGTCCATGGCCATTTTGCCAATGCCTGTTTTCTTAGCAGTTTCCAGTTTCTCTGCCATGTCTTTTCCTGCAGGACTTGCCCTCAATTGTTCGGGCAGGGCGAGGAACATGGGTTCAACATCATCGGCATTGATATCATATCCGGCATATTGTTTCAACACGAACATGGCAATCGGTGAGGATGCATTGTCTTTAAGGTATTGCTTGTTTTTGAGGTTTTTCTGCTCGGTCAATTTATCGAAAGCAGCATCAATCTTGTCCATTCCGGCCTGGTCTTTCTTTTTGTAATACTCACTGTATTCTTTGTTGAGTGCCGCAGATTGTGCAGTTTCCTCCTTGGTCAGGTCGGTCCATGAAATATAGGCTGCATGTGATTTTGAGCCCTTGATGGTTGCATTGGCGAATGAGTCAACACTCACAATTTTAATCTTTGAGTTTTCAAGGAAAACCTGCTTAATGTCCCTGTTGTATGAGATTGCCTTCATGGACTTTGCGCCAGGTACCTCTTGGTATTTTGCCCTGAGGCTGCCCATGACCGGGTCAGTCAAAGTACCTGTAAAACTGAACTTACCATCTTTTACTTCTGCACTATCCATGGTGGATTTTCCATCAGCATAATAGTTGAGGTATACTTTTGCAACCTGGTCTTTGACCTTGCTAACATCACCAGAAATGGTGAAACCTTTTTGGGCAAAGCCGTTGGCGGATACCAGCACAAACAGCATTGAAATGAATTGTTTCATGGTTCTATTGATTGATTGTTTTAAGAAGTACAAGTTAATTCATTTGTTCGATTCCTCTGTGCTTTCATTGCATTTGGGGTCGTAGGCTACAAACCAGGAAAGCCAAATGCTTCTCGACAGGCGCATGAAAAGGGGCTGCATCAGGATCATCAAAACGGCATTGGTACCCATCCACCAGAAGAATCGGTTATCGTCCAGCGACATGCCAATCAAGACCCACCAGGCCACGAAAGTGGCTACACTGAATGCAACCGTAAGGGCATAGCTCACATATGCAGTGCCATAGAAGAAGCCAACTTCAAGTTCTGTCACTTGTCCGCATACAGGGCAGTTCTCGTTCATTGTTGTCATCTGTCCAAGTTTATAAGCATTGGAAGAAGTATAGATATTGCCTTTTCTGCACCGGGGGCACTTGTTGTTCAATACACTATAGAGATAGGACGATTTAAAACTGCTCATGGGTAGTATTTTTTCAAAATTATATTTTCATTGCTGCCCATTGTGTGACTTTGGTCCGCTATCATAAGGATTCCAGCAATTTTTCCATTTTAATTCCCCTTGACCCTTTGATCAAGAGGAGTGCGTTGGCAGGAGGGTTTTGCTTTATCCATTCCGCGGTTTGAGCGGCATTGGGGAAATAGGTAAAAGGGTGATCAACATGGGCAAAATCCCCGCCAACAAGCACCACATTGTTAATATTTGTTGCTTTAATCATCTCAACAAGGGACTGGTGTTCAGCGATTGATTCTTCTCCCAGTTCCATCATGCCACCGAGGAACATGTATTTGTTCTCAGACTGTTGATGGCTGAAGTTTTCAATGGCCGCCTGCATGCTGCTGGGGTTGGCATTGTAGGCATCCAGGATGATGGTATTGCTGCCTTTTTGGATCAGTTGTGACCTTGCATTATCTGGCACGTAGGCTTCTATAGCATGTTTGATGGATTCAAAAGCGATGCCAAAATAATCTCCCACGCAAATGGCGGCTTCGATGTTGGGCTTGTTGTATGCACCTACCAGTTGGGTAAAAATCTGCTGTGTTCCCCATTTTTCACTACGGATGTCCAGCGCCAGGAGTGGCTCACTTTGGAATACAGCAGCTTCGAATGAATTACCTTTTCCGCCATAAAAAATCTTGTTTTTGATGGCGGAAGACATGTTGAAAAGGTAATCCAATCCTGCATTGATAAATGCAGTACCATTGTTCAGGGCCAGAAAATCAAACAGCTCTCCTTTTCCTTTCCTGATGCCTTCAACGCCGCCAAATCCTTCCAGGTGGGCCTTTCCGCAATTGTTGATGATTCCGTGAGTAGGCAATGCCATCTTGCAATAGCTTTCAATTTCTTTCTGATGGTTTGCACCCATCTCGATGATGGCCATGGCAGCATCATCTTTGATGGACAGGATGGTCAAAGGAACACCGATATGGTTGTTGAGGTTTCCTTTGGTGGTATAGGTTGTATACGTGCTTGACAAGACGGCATGCAGCAATTCTTTTGTAGTTGTTTTTCCGTTGCTGCCAGTGATGGCGATGAACGGAATCTTGAATTGCTTGCGATGGTGCAAAGCAAGGGCCTGAAGGGTTTCCAGCACATTGTCCACCAAAAAGATATTGTCTCCTTCTATTCCAATAGCCTCGTCGATAACTACCCCTGCAGCACCCATCTCCAGGGCATGTTGAGCAAATAAATTTCCATTAAAACTTGGGCCTTTCAATGCAAAAAACAATTCATTTGGGGCAAGTGCACGCGTATCCGTTTGAACCTTGGGATACTGCTTGTAAAGGGCATATAAGCGATCCATCTGCATGGTGCAAAGATACACTACATTACAGACCTGCCACAATGAAAAAGCCCTCGCTGGGAGGGCCTTTTCAATAATGCGTTGTTATTTATTTTTTTCTTGTGTTCTGCCTGCGGTTGCTGAACTGGTTTCCGTTTTTGAAACCATTTCCTTCCTGGCTTCCGAAACGGTCCATTGCACACCTGAAACCAATGGTTGAAGTGGCCTGGTCTTCTTCAAGATGCCTGCGAGTGCCTGGGCTCAGCCAATAGGCCCTGTCATCCCAGCTTCCGCCTTTGAAAACCCTTGATTTGTCACTCACCAAAGTAGTGGTGCCATATCCATAGTTCACCATAGAAAGGGAGTCTCCATCGAGGTAGTTGATCACATTTCCTTTTTGGTAGTTTCTCCTGGTCCTTGCCTCTTCATCTGTAACCACAACAGTTTTTACCCTGCCGATGCTATCACGCTGAAACTCGCCATTGGCATCTTTTTCGTTTTTGGTGAAAACATTACCACGATAAGGGTTGAAATCATCAACATCCTTGCTCGACATGGGCCTGTATACATCAGCCACCCACTCATTCACATTGCCGGACATGTTGTACAATCCAAAACCATTAGGATAAAAGGCATCAATCGGGCCAGGGATGGCAGAGTTATCGTTCAATCCACCTGCAATACCCATGTAGTCACCATTGCCACGCTTGAAGTTGGCCATGTATTTACCTTGCCATGAACCATAACGGTTATCACGCATGCCATTCACATTGTGAGACCATGAGTAGACTTGCTTGTTCATGATCAATTCTTCTCCGCGTTTGCCTTCTTTGGTTTTTACATTTGGGTTTTGGTTGATATAACCCAATGCTGCATATTCCCACTCTGCTTCGGTTGGGAGCCTGTATTCAGGCAGAAGGATACCATCTTCAATTTTCACATAATTCCTGGGCCTTCCATTTTCGTCCATCAAAGGAGATTTCTTGGATTTGGCAGCCTGTGTGGAATAGAGACCTAAGAGGTATGATTTTGTAGTGAAATTCTCTTCGCCCTGACCCTGAATGGTTTTCAATTGATTAGGGTTGGCAAGACCTTTTTGAACCAGCAACAACTCATTCACCCTGCTTCCCCTCCAGATACAAAAGTCATTGGCCTGTCTCCAGGATACACCTACTACAGGGTAGTTGTTGTAAGAAGGATGCCTGAAATAGTAATCAATCAATGGCTCATTGGCGGCCAATTCACTCCTCCAGACAAGGGTATCAGGCTTGGCGCCAGTCACCACTTTTTCAAATTGGGGATCATCGAAAGTCCTTTCGATCCAGTTCAGGTATTCCCTGTAATGGATGTTGGCTACTTCTGATTTATCAATGTAAAATGATGATACGGTTACTCTCCTGGGTACGTTGTTCCAATCTCCCATGACATCCTCATCGGCAGCTCCCATGGTGAATGTACCACCTTGTACAAAAACAAGACCAGGACCAGTGCCTTGTTCTTTTACTGGAGACTTGAAAAAGCCGCCCATGTTTTTGTCATTGTAATTCCAGCCGGTAACCCCCGATTTGTCAAATTTTTTCTTTGCAAACGGAAGGCCGCCCTTACAGGCACTGAACAAAACAACAACTGCAGACAAGTACAAAAGGTTTCTCATACCGTACACTTTTTTATTTAATCGATTCACTTAACGGGCAACCTCGGAAATTATTGTCCGGTTTACCTCGGAGATGATGACAAATGTAAGTGTTAAATTAAATCAATTCAATGGATTACGTCAATTATTATGTTTAGTAAATGCTAAATTTGTTTTCAGCCCATGATGAAGCGACGGTTTACCCTGATTGCCCTTTTGGGGATGGTCCTTTTTGCACAAGGACAAAGGCGATACGCAGCAGCATCAGTCCTATCCAGTGGTCAATGGACAAAGGTCTCGGTTGACCACCAGGGGGTTTACAAGGTACCGGCTTCATTATTGAAAAATGCAGGCCTGACAAGCGGGATGCCATCAGCCAATATCAGGATTTTTGGTACGGGCGGAGGCGTTTTACCTGAATCCAATCAACCCATCACTACAGATGATCTTCCTGAGCTTGCCATAGAAATGAATGACGGGGGGGATGGTGTTTTTGATGGCAATGACTTTTTTTTGTTTTACGCTCCAGGCCCAGATCAGTGGATGTTTAATCCGGTAACAAGGCAATTCGAGTTTCGGAAAAATCCATACAGCGACCAATCCTATTACTTCATCAATTTTGGGAATACCCCGGGGAAGCGCATCACAGAAATGCCTGTAGCAGTGAATCCCAGCACTGTTGTCGTTGAGTTTGATGAACACTACCGCCATGAGTTGGACAGCATCAACTTCCTGAGGAGTGGTAAAGAATGGTATGGAGAATCATTTGGAACACAAAATGGTAGGCTTTCTTCAAGGGATTTTAATCTTAATTTTTCAGGTGCAGTAGTGGGCAGTGATTTTACCTTTCACAGTGAAGTGGTCGGCAGAAGTTTTGAACAACCCAACCGCATGCAGGTGCTGCTCAATGGTCAGCTCCTTTTTGAACATTCAACACCTCCATTGGTTGGTACATTGCTTGAGCCCACTGCCAACATGAGCAGAAAGTCAGTGAAGGGGAAACTTGCTGGAAACGGATTGGCTGTTGGGTACAGGTTGAACGGTGGATCCGCCAGTGCAGAGGTATGGCTGAATTGGTTTGAACTCCATTTCAGGCGTACGCTGGATCTGCAAGGACTTACCCAGCTGGCCTTCAGGGACCTGAAATCTGTAGCCGCATCCCGCACTGCCAGTTTTTCCATTCGCAATGGAACAGGCTTTGCTGTTTGGCTTGTCTCTGACCCACTGCTTCCGGGCAAATTGAAAACAAGCTTATCTGGATCAGACCTCCGTTTTGCCAATGAAACTTCCCAACTGCAAGAATACATTGCCTTTAATCCGGCTCAACTTGAGGCTCCCGTCTTGCTGGGTCCAGTCGCCAACCAAAACCTTCATGGGGTTGGCCAACCCAACATGGTCATTGTGGCAGACAAGTCTATGGCATCTGAGGCAAAACGCCTCGCTGATTTCCATGCCCAAAAAGATGGCCTGACTTCGGTTGTAGCAACACCCGAACAGATATACAATGAGTTTTCTTCTGGAAGCCCAGATCCCACGGCCATTCGAAATTTTCTCAAAATGTTGTTCGATAGGGCGGGCAACAATGCTTCTGTTAAACCTAAATATTTATTGCTTTTTGGCGGTGCCTCATATGTTTACAAGGAAAAGGCCTCAAACAGGAAAAACCTTGTCCCATCCTACCAAAGCGAGTCATCGCTGGATCCTTTGACCAGCTATGTGACGGATGACTATTTTGGTTATCTTGATGACGACGACAACATCAACCAGAACCTGCCTGCACCACTGCTGGATCTTGGCATTGGCAGAATTCCTGCAAGAACGGTCATACAAGCCAGGCAAGCTGTTGATAAAATTATCCAATACCACGGCAAGGCTGCACTGGGCGCCTGGAGGAACGACATCACGTTGGTGGCGGATGATGAGGATTTTAATATTCACCTCAATGATGCAGAATACCATGCTTCATTGATTTCAACAGCATCACCCGTTTGGAACCTGAAGAAAATCTATCTGGATGCTTTCAAACAAGAAAGCGGAACAGGAGGCAGCCGTTATCCTGAGGTAAATACAACCATTTCAAGGATGGTCAATGAGGGTACGCTCATTTTGAACTACAGTGGACATGGAAGCAGCAGCAGGCTTGCCCAGGAAGCTATCTTGGACAAGGAGATGTTGGGATTCTGGGAAAATGCCAACAGGCTTCCATTAATGATTACTGCTACCTGCGATTTTGCTCCTTTTGATGACCCTTCACAGCTTTCTCTTGGAGAGGACCTTTTTGTAGGCAGGAGCAATGGTGCTATTGGGTTGATGACCACCACAAGGTTGGTTTTTGCATCCAGTAACCGCATCATCAACAATCATTTTTTCAAATACCTCCTGAAAAGGGACAATGCCAACAAGTACCCCAGGCTGGGAACTGCATTGATGGATTCCAAGAATTTTACGGTTGTCAACTCCGGTGATTATATCAATGCAAGAAAATTCACCATGTTGGGCGACCCTGCCATGAAGCTGGCCATGCCGGAATATTCGGTAAGGTCGACAACCATCAATGGAAGGCCCATTGCCAAAGCATCTGATACACTTCGCTCACTCAATCGTTACACCATTGAAGGAGAAGTGCTTACACCGGCAGGATTGGTGGCATCCGACTTCAATGGTGATGTATATCCTGAAATATTTGACAAACCTACTGTTCTCAAAACCCTGGGGAATGATCCGCAGAGCAGGGTTGTTAACTTCAGTTCCCTGCAAAACCTTTTGTACAAAGGGAAGATCAGTGCGACAAATGGTAAATTCAGTTTTAGTTTTATCGTTCCCAAAGACATCAATTTCCAGTTTGGTCAAGCAAGGGTTAGTTATTATGCCGACAATGGAACCTATGATGCACAGGGGATTGATGAAAACCTTGTTGTGGGTGGATTGGGCAATCAGGTTTCCAACGACAATATGGGTCCTTCTATCAAAGGGTATTTGAACAATGTTCAATTTGTAAATGGAGGGGTTGTCAATGAAACGCCCCTTTTGTTGGTTCATCTGGCCGACGCCTCTGGTATCAATCTTTCTGGTAATGGCATTGGCCATGAGATTACTGCAGTAATTGATGGAAACTACCGGGAAACCATTGTGCTGAATGATTATTTTAAGGCATCATCTTCAACTTCATTGAACGGGACCATCCAGTTCAGGCTTCCCCGGCTTGCAGAAGGAAATCATAACATTCTCTTAAAAGCCTGGGATGTTTTCAACAATTCCAGCGAATACACCATTCTTTGCAAGGTCATCAAGCAAGACACCATCAAGGTTGTCAGGCTTTTCAATTATCCCAATCCGGTGTACAATTCAACCATGTTTTCATTCAGCCTGGAAGGGCCGAGTGCCGGTGCCAGGGCAGATTTAGTGATCTTAACAGTTGAAGGTCAGGCACTAAGAACTTTCACCAAGGCAATAAATGAAACCGGATTGCGTTCTATCGAGATTGAATGGAATGGCAGAGATGAGAAAGGCAACAGAATGGGCAGGGGGGTATACATCTATCAATTGACCATCATGAGCAAAACCGGAAAGATATCGCGGAAGGTACAAAAGCTCATTATCCTTTAAACCTAAATTCATTAATTTAGCTAAATATGAAAAGAATTGTCAGGAATCTATTCGTAGCTGTTGTTTTGTTGTCCGCAACAAATGCATTTTCTCAGACCAGCAGCATCAATGTGGTGACCTCTGCAGTCCCTTTTCTCAGAATCTCACCCGATGCAAGGGCTGGTGGAATGGGTGATCTTGGCGTGGCTACTTCACCAGATGCCAATTCACAGTTTTACAATGTTGCAAAATATGCATTTGCCAAAAGCCCTTCTGGCCTGGCAATGACGTATACCCCATGGCTAAAAGACCTTGGTCTCAATGATGTTTACCTTGCATCCCTTGCTGGCTATTATCAATTGAGTGAGTCTGAAGCCATTTCTGGATCACTGCGGTATTTTAGCCTTGGCAATATTGAGTTTACAGATAACAATGGTATGACAATTGGTGCGGGTCGCCCAAGGGAATTTGGCTTGGATGCAGGTTATTCCAGAAAGCTTGGAGAGAATTTGAGTTTGGGTGTTGCACTGCGCTACATCAACTCAAATCTTGCAGCAAATCAAGTTGTAAATGGTGTTTCATACAAGCCAGGTAATGCAGTGGCTGGCGATATTGGTCTATATTACACTACGGAAGCAGAAGATGGCAGCGGCATCAACCTGGGTGCGGCCTTCACCAACCTGGGTTCCAAAATCAGTTATACCAGCGATGCAACGCAGAAGGATTTTATCCCTGCCAACATGGCCATTGGTGGTGTTTACAATTATGTGAGCAATGAGGTTAACCGCCTTTCTTTTGGTATTGACATCCACAAATTGATGGTGCCAACCCCCCCTGCATTGGGCGACTCAGCAGGACTTGTCAACTATAGGTCAAAAGGTGTTGTTGGAAGCTGGTTCAGTTCATTTGGCGATGCTCCTGGTGGTGGTGCTGAAGAATTGAAAGAATTCTCTTTGTCATTGGGTGGAGAATTTTCCTACAACGAACAATTTGCAGTAAGGGCCGGATATTTTTATGAAGACAAGACCAAGGGTAACCGCCAGTATTTCTCATTGGGTGCAGGTTTCACTTCATCATCATTTGGGGTCAACCTATCATACCTGATTCCTTCCGGATCTGGTGTTAACAGGAACCCACTCTCCAATACAATACGCTTCAGTCTGCTGATGGATCTTTCTCCATCAGAAAGAAACTGATAAAGCTTTAAATAATAGATTGAAAACGGCCTTAGGGCCGTTTTCTTTTTCATACATTTATAAAAAATACAACATGTCTTTCAGGATTGGTTTTGGGATAGATTTTCACCAGATGGTAGAAGAAAGGGATCTTTGGATTGGGGGTGTGAAGATACCCCATCACAAGGGCGCCAAAGGCCATAGCGATGCAGATGTGCTGCTGCATGCCATTTGCGATGCCATGCTGGGGGCGCTTTCCCTGGGTGATATTGGTGTCCATTTTCCTGATACCGATGCCGCGTATAAAAACATCGATAGCAAAATTCTCCTCCAAAGAACCTTTGAGCTGATTTCGGCGAAGGGGTATAAAGTGGTGAATCTGGACAGCTCACTCTGTTTGGAAGCGCCCAAGATTAAACCTTATGTTAATTCAATGCAGGAAACCATCGCTTCCATCCTCAAGGTGGATGTCTCAGATGTGTCTGTGAAAGCCACTACGACAGAGAAAATGGGCTTTGTGGGCCGTGAAGAAGGATTGGTTGCCTATGCAACCGTACTTCTTGAAAAGCAAGGATAGTTGTACCTTTGCAAAAATCATTTCGTTGAAGGTTAAAGTCATCAACAAATCATCCCATCCTCTTCCATCCTATGCCACATCGGGTTCATCCGGTATGGACCTGAGGGCCAATCTTCTCGCCCCCATCGTTCTTGACAGCATGGAAAGGAAATTGATTCCCACTGGCATTTATTTGGAAATTCCTCCTGGTTTTGAGGCACAGATCAGGCCCAGAAGTGGGCTTGCCATCAAACAAGGGCTCACCTGTTTGAATACTCCCGGCACCATTGATGCAGATTATCGGGGGGAGATTAAAGTGATACTGATCAATCTTTCCGGAGAGGCACAACAAATTGACAATGGTGACAGGATAGCCCAAATGGTATTTCAGCAAGTTGAAATGGCTGAGCTGATTGAAGTCTCATCCATTGAGGCAACAGAAAGAAATGAAGGCGGTTTTGGACATACCGGTAAACAATAAAATTTGACCATGAGAATTGGATTGCTTTTAATGGTGCTCATGATGGCTTTTGCAGCTTGCAGGTCTACCAAGCAAATCACTACTGTGATTGCAAAAAAAGACAGTGCTGTTGTGGTGGTCAATCCTGCTGAATCGGATTCTGCCAAAACAGTGAGGGCTACCCTCGATAAAATCAGAGGCAAAAAAATCAGCTTTACCACATTTTCCTCAAAAGTAAAAGTGGAGTACAGTGACGATCAAAACAGGCGTTTTGATTTCAATGCATTTGTTCGCATGAAAAAGGACAGTGCCATCTGGATTTCCATCATCGCCGCATTGAATATTGAAGCTTTCAGGGTCATGATCACACCTGACAGCATCGTCATCATGGACAAGATCAACCGCACCATCCAGCGAAAACCGCTTTTTTACCTCCAGGAAATCACAAAGGTGCCTTTTGATTACAATACCCTCGAAGACCTCATTGTTGGCAATCCAGTATACCTTGATAAAACGATTATTGCATATGCCGATCAAGGCGAAAAATTGTCCATGTCAACCATCGGCCAGGCTTTCAAGCATTACCTCACAGTTAGCAAAACAGATCTTAATCTTCTGTTCAGTAAACTCGATGATGTTGACATAACCCGCAGCAGGACTGCAAACCTTGCATATGGCGAATACATTGCCGCTGGTCCCTGGATGTTTGCTGGCACGAGGGATATTTCACTTTCAGAAAAGACAAAGCTCGACATCAAGCTTGACTTCAAGCAAGTGGAATTTGAAAAGCCCATGGGATTCCCCTTCAGTATTCCCAAAAATTTCAAGGTCATCAATTAACATATCTTAAAATAATAATTACCAATATTTGCTGATGAGAAGTATTTCCGAAATGGTAAAAGGATTGTTCAAAGCCGGGTTCATCTTATTGCTCTTTGTTGCAGTAGATGGGCTGGCGCAATCAAGGGAAGATCTTGAGAAGAAAAGGAAAGAGATTCAACAGGAGATTGCTTCATTGCAAGAAGCACAAACAACGATTTCAAAAGACAAAAAGGCCAGCGTTTCACAACTTAAACTGATTGAAAGGAAATTAAAAAGCCGGTATGCCGTCATCAATAACCTCAATGATGAAATGGACCTGATCGACAATACCATCTTCAGCAACAACAGGGAAATTTACAGGTTGCAAAAGCAGTTGGATACCTTGAAGCAACAATATGCAAAAACAATTGAGTACTCTTACAAGAACAGGAGCAGTTATGATATGCTTAATTTTATTTTTACTGCAACCAGCTTCAATGATGCAGTAAAAAGGGCAACCTATCTTAAGAGTTACAGAAAATACAGGGACGAACAAGTAGGCAATATCAACAGGACCCAGAAAGAATTGGCACAAAGGATAGAAATGTTGAGTGCCAACAAGCAGGAAAAAGGAAAAGTACTGGAAGAGCAGAACAAGCAAAAGGCAATTCTCGAGGGAGAGCAAAAAGAGAAAAATCAGTTTGTCTCTAAACTCAAGGCAAGGGAAAAGGAGATTGAAAAAGAAGTGGCTGCCAAAAAGAAAGTAGAAAGAAGTCTTCAGAATTCCATTGCTACCATCATCAAAAGGGAAATTGAAGCGGCAAGGCGCAAGGCCGAAGAAGAAGCCAGAAAACTTGCTTCGAGCACTGCAGTAAAGCCGGCCGAAAAAGCGCCTGCTGCTGCCTCATCCACTGCCGCACCTGTAAGAAAGGCCAATATCCTTGAGAATACCCCAGAGGTTACAAAAGTTTCAGTCGGATTCGAGAACAACCGGGGGAATCTTCCCTGGCCTGTAGACAAGGGAACCATCACTTCGAGTTTTGGAAGGCAGCGCATTGAAGGAACCAAGATTGATGAAGACAACAGTGGCATTACCATACAGACTTTGTCAGGCGCAGCTGTGAAAGCAGTATTTGAGGGGGTTGTTACAACTGTATATGACGTGGCTGGAAGCCAGACGGTTACCATCAAACACGGGAAATATTTTACCACTTACTTCAATCTATCTACCGTTACTGTTGCAAAAGGAGCCAAGGTAGCCATGGGTCAGGTGATCGGAAAAGCTGCAGAAAATTTTGATGGGGATGGTGAAATCCTTTTCATGCTCAATGAAGAGATGCGTTTTGTGAATCCTGAAATTTGGTTGAAGAACAAATAAAATAGTAAGGGTTACCCTGCCAATACCTTGCTGTAAAGTGCCTCGTATTGAGGTACGATATTTTCAATGTCGAAGATTTCTGCCTGCTTCCTTGCTGCTTGACTGAATTGATTGAGCATGATAGGGTTTGAAAGCAATAAGATTGAATCCCTGCTCATGCTTTCCACATCACCAACTTCACTTAGGAATCCATTGACTCCATGGGTAATCACCTCAGGAATTCCTCCAGCCTTTGAGGCAACCACTGGTGATCCTGCCGCCATTGCTTCCAACGCAGATAGTCCGAAGCTCTCGTATTCAGAGGGCAATAAAAACAGGTCGGCAATGGCATAGATATCTTCCATGTCCTGTTGTTTGCCTACAAAACGAGTGTCATCAAAAATACCCAACTCCCTGCAGAGTTCTTCTGCCATCGGGCGTTCAGGACCATCGCCAACCAAAAGCAACTTTGAAGGGATGGTTGTTTTTATTTTATTGAAGGTATAGATGACGTCAGCAATCCGCTTGACTTTCCTGAAATTGGAGGCGTGCAAAATTATTTTTTCACCATTGGGGGCAATCACTTTTTTGAAAGCATCAATTGGTGTTTTTGAAAACCTTTTGATGTCAACAAAATTGTGGATCACACTGATCTCTTTTTGGATGTCAAAATTGGTATAGGTCTCTGCCCGGAGATTGTCTGAAACGGCAGTGATGGCATCACTCTTGTTGATGGAAAATGCAACCACTGGCGCATAGGTCTTGTCCTTGCCTACCAGGGTAATATCAGTGCCATGCAGGGTGGTAATGAAAGGAATATGGATGCCTTGTTCCGCGAGAATTTGCTTGGCCATGAAGGCTGCCGAAGCATGAGGAATAGCGTAGTGCACATGTAGCAGGTCAATATTGTTGTTGCGTACAACATCTACGAGGGTACTGGCGAGGGCAGTTTCGTAGGGGGGGAAATCAAACAATGGGTAAGCTGGCACCCTTACTTCATGAAAAAAAATGTTGGCACTAAAACCTGTAAGTCTTACTGGCTGCTGATAAGTGATAAAATGTACAATATGCCCCTTGTCTGCCAATGCTTTGCCCAACTCTGTTGCCAGCACGCCACTTCCACCAAATGTTGGGTAACAAACAATGCCAATGTTCATGATCAGGTTTTTGAATAAACGAAATTACCACATATAAAGTTCAATACACCTGCAGCTTCATCGAATTAATGGAAAAATTGATTAGTTTAGAAGCAATAAAAATTTACCCCAGCATGAGAAGAGTTGTATGCATGTTCATGATGCTTTTGATGAGTTTTATCAGTGTATCTGGCCAGCAAAACCAGGATTCTCTGATGATCAAGCGGATTTCAGATGAAGTATTCATGAATGGAAAGGCGTATGAAAACCTCAGGTTCCTTTGCAAAAAGGTAGGCCCCCGTCTTTCAGGTTCTGCCGGTGCTGCACTTGCTGTGGAACAAACCGCCAGAATGCTCAGGGAGGCAGGTGCAGACACCGTATACCTTCAGCCCTGCATGGTTCCTAGGTGGGAGAGGGGTGCAAAAGAAATCGGAAGGGCAAGCCTGACCAATGGGCAAACCATGCCACTCAATATCGTTGCCCTGGGAAATGCTGTGGGTACTCCTGTGGGTGGCATCTCTGCCAAGGTAATTGAAGTAAAGAGCTTTAAGGAGCTTGATGATTTGGGCGCAGACAAGGTAAAAGGGAAAATTGTTTTTTACAATTACAGGATGGATCCAAGGTTCATCAGCACATTTGCCGCATATGGTGATGCAGGGATTTACAGGTCTTCCGGCCCTTCAAGGGCCGCTGCATTGGGTGCTGTAGGTGTTATCGTTCGCACCTTGTCGCCAGTATTGGATGACAATCCCCATACCGGTGCTACCAAGTATGAAGAAGGGAAGCCAAAGATTCCTGCTGTGGCCATCAGCACGAATGGAGCAGTAGCACTCAGCAAGGCCATCGCAGAAGGGATGGTTGGATCAGTTTATTTGAAGACCAACTGCAAGATGTTAGAGGATGTATTGTCCTACAATGTGATTGGAGAGATCAGGGGTTCTGCATTCCCCTCAGAAGTGATTACCGTTGGAGGACATCTTGACAGCTGGGACCTTGCTGAAGGTGCGCACGATGATGGCACTGGATGCATGCAAAGCATTGAGATCATTCGTGCCTTGAAGGCCCTTGGTATCCAACCCAAGCGAACCATCCGTGCGGTGATGTTCATGAATGAGGAAAACGGATTAAGGGGTGGTACAAAATATGGTGAGGTGGCAAAAACGGAGAATAAAAAATTCATCATGGCCTTGGAAAGCGATGCCGGAGGTTTCACACCAAGGGGATTTGGTTTTTCTGCAGATGAAAAGCAAAGTGAAAAAATCATGTCCTGGAAAACGCTTTTTCATCCTTACGGAGCCTCGGAATTCAAAGTAGGTGGCGGTGGTGCAGACATTGGTCCGCTTCGCCCATTGGGCACTGCCTTGATTGGGTTGAATCCTGATTCACAACGATACATGGATCTTCACCATGCCAAAACAGATGTTTTTGAAGCGGTCAGTGAAAGGGAATTGAACCTGGGAGCAGTGGTCATGGCTGCCATGGTCTACCTTGTCAGCCAGTATGGGCTATAAACAGGTTAAGAACCAATGATGAAAATGGCAGGCTCCTTTGGGAGGGTGATGCTGTTTCTTTTCCATTCAGCAATCTTTTGGGTGATTACCCACTCATCTGCCGAAGTCAGGTGGTAGGCAATGCAGAGCTTTGTATTGTCTTGAAGCACCTGTTGCAAGGACTGAAGCATTTGATTGTTGCGGTACGGCGTTTCAATGAAGAGTTGTGTACAGTTTTCATTGATCGCTTTTTTCTCCAGCGTTTTGATCATTTTTTCACGCTCTCCTGATGGTATGGGCAGGTATCCATTGAAAGTGAAATGTTGACCATTCATGCCACTCGCCATCAATGCAAGCAAAATCGAACTTGGTCCGCTAAAAGGCTTCACCTGTGCTTTCATTTCATGGGCAACGGCCACTAGTTTTTGTCCGGGATCTGCAATGCCGGGGCACCCTGATTCGCTGACAATCCCAATCGTTTTGTTTTCTTTCAGATGTGCTTTTAAGGCCTCTATTTTTTCTTCCTCTGCCTGTCCAGTTTCGTGCCAAATCCGGGCATCAATATCAAAAGATTTGTCAATTTTTTTAAATGCCCTTCTGGCAGTCCTTATATTTTCTGCAAAGAATACCTGGCATGCATTGATGGCACTTGCAATGGAAGCGGGCAGGGCATCATAGCCATCTTCTGCCAGTGCAATGGGGATCAGGATTATTTTTCCATTCATGGTATTGGTCTCAGGCAAAGGATTGTTTTTCTTTGATTTCGTGCATGCTGATGGTTGCTGCGATCACGGCATACGCTGGCGCAAAAATCCATCCTACAATGATGACGAAATGCATCATGTAGAAGATGATGCCATTGCCAATGGCCAAACCCTTGTGTTGCCCAATAAAGTCGATGCTTTTTGAAGCACTGAGTTTGTTTCTTTCACAGGAATAATCCAGCATAGAGAAGCCATAGTAGTAGCATTCGATGAGGATGGCCAGTACAGGTGTGGCCCATCCAATGAAAGGAAGCAAGGATAAGAAAATGATGGAAATGATGTACACCGTTTGCCAGAGGGTATTCCTGGCGGCCATCTTTATTCCCCTTACTACATCAGACAGGTATTGACTAAGTTTGAATTCAAAGGATTTTCCCTCAATGATGGAGGCTGTTTTTTCACTGAGTATTGAAAAAACGGGAGAACCCACAATCAACCAGATGTATTTGAACAGAGAGAAGTACAACAGCATCAGGATCAACCAGAGCATGATGCCGCCAACAGTAAACAGAAAGCCGATCCAGCTGTCCTGGAGGCGTATCAGCCATACCTGCAATCCGGTTTCTTTTGTCAGCCATTCAATGGCAGCATTGGCGGACTTCGAGAAAAAGTACATGCTGATGCCAAACAGCAGGGCATAGAAAATCCCTGGAATAATGATCCATTTCCAAAGCCTGTTTGCTCTGATGAACGCATGGGCCCTGAAATAGGACTGAATGGATATGACGATTTCTTTTAGCATTTACTGATGGATGGCAAAATACACATTTAAAGTCAAATCGGTGGGGTTGGTCTTTGTCAATGATGTGTCGGCCTTTTCAATAATGGAGTATCTTCATGAAAACTCCGCATACATGAGTAAACAGGTCTTTCCATCAAAGTCATTTCTGGCGCTGCTCAGTGGTCCGGCCTTGTTTTTGTTGGTCCTTTTTATCAACCCGTTCACCCTTGATCCACTTGCCAACAGGGTATTGGCAAGTGCGGTATTGATGATTACATGGTGGATAACAGAGGCCATTCCCATGCCCGCAGTTGCCATCATCCCATTGGTGCTCTTTCCTTTGTTAGGCATCTCCAAAATCAGTGAAACAGCCGCGCCATATGCCAATGAAGTAATCTTTCTTTTCATGGGAGGATTCATGATTGGATTGGGCATTGAAAAATGGAACCTGCACAAGCGCATTGCCCTCTCCATTGTGCAGTTCACAGGAACAGGGGGAAACAGAATTATTTTAGGTTTTATTCTTGCCACTGGCTTCATCAGCATGTGGCTTAGCAATACAGCAACCACCATGATGATGTACCCGATTGCAGCATCTGTCATTGCTGTTGTGTATGCAAAGAATGACCATAGCCCTAACCTCCGCAATTTTGCACTTTGCATTATGCTTGCCATTGCATATGCGTCTAATTTTGGTGGGATAGCCACCATCATCGGCACGCCGCCAAATGTTGCTTATTCCTCATTCATCAGCAAAAAGTTCGGCTATGATATTTCCTTTTTTGGATGGATGTTTGTTTCGACACCCGTTGCCATTCTGCTCTTATTTTCTCTTTATTTGGTGCTGGTGAAAATGTTTCCCAACAAAATCAATGCAGACATGGAAATGCATGCACTCATCAAAAATGACTTAAAGGACCTGGGGCCAATGAGCATTCCAGAAAAAAGGGTGATGGCCATATTCTTGCTGACTGCAGTACTTTGGATTACCCGCGACCTGATCAATCAATGGGGTATTGTCAAACTGGATGATAACATGATTGCTGTATTTGGTGCCTTGCTGATGTTCATTGTGCCTTCCGGTCATGAAAAAGATTCGACCGATAAGATTTTGGTCTGGGCTGATACCTCAAAAATGGCTTGGGGAATTCTCCTGCTGTTTGGTGGAGGCATCACACTGGCAGCAGCCCTGGAGAAGGCTGGCCTGATTGGAATGCTGGGAAAATGGTTGGCAGGTTTCTCTGGAAGCTCACTGGTCCTCCTCATCCTGGCCGTTGCCTTTCTTTCTATTTTTATCAGTGAGGTCATGAGTAATGTTGCACAGGTAATTGTTTTTGCTCCTGTTGTTACAGGCATCGCTGAAGCAGTGGGTGTCAATCCTTTCATGTTGGGCATTCCCATGACCCTTGCTGCAAGTTGCGCTTCCATGATGCCCATGGGCACACCACCCAATGCCATTGTTTTTTCGAGTGGGCACATCAAATTAAAGGAAATGATCAAGGCTGGTTTTGTCATGAACCTGATCAGCATCCTGTTGATTGTATTGGCCAGCTATTTTCTGGTACCACTTGCGATGACCATCCTGAAATAATTGCCTAGAATTTTGGGCAGTTGATTTTTCTTTTCAGCGGATCGCTGAATGGATTGATGTAAATGATCGACAGTTCTGTTCCTCCCCTTGAAATAGATGCAGGCCTGAAGGTGGAGGTATTGATGTCATAGGAAACACCTATCCTGAAATGGTTTACTTCAATTCCCATGTAAGGTATCAAGGCATCGCCCAACCGGTACCAGGCACCAGCATAGAGCTCTAAAGGGTTTTCGACGCTGCCTCCCATGTTATAGGAAAAAGCCCCTCCTGCAATGGTTTCTTTTGCGGCTCCTTGCACCTGGTGCATGATGCT